>CALUVP010000031.1 GCA_944324215.1 Candidatus Gastranaerophilales bacterium
CTACTAAAAACAATAATAGACCATACAGCCCTTGGGACTATTTAACTCGGATATACCGCATTCAAGAAGGCAACTTATCATTCTTAAATGCAGTTATTAGCTTATATCCGTCTTTTGATGTTTTTAAAAAGGCTTATGATGGTTCTAATGTTAAAATAAACAAGAAAATTACAAAGATAAACATTGACAAGCAACAAGAATGTATAGATAAGATTTTTAATAGTTGCAATGGAACACTCTTAGATTTTATTGATGAATTATATGGGAAATGTTCAGTAAAAAATATTCAACCATATATTGATTTATATAATAATGTTCAATATTCTGTCGCGAATACTGAATTTGAAGGCATTGACCAAAATGTGGAAATATTTCGAAACTCTAGTATTCCTATTAAAATTATAAAGAAAAAAAATATTCCATTTTTTAAAGATGATGAACAAAATTTTCTTTATATGCTTCCAACATTATCACCAAATGGAAGAATTGTACAAATAGCTTTTAGAGTTGGAAATCATAATTCTGACAATAACGAACCTAAAGTAAAAAAGGTAAAAGCTGATTTTAAAGATGTAAATATTCCAACAATGTTTGGATTTCATAATTTTAATGGTTTTCAACATAATATGCCTATTGCACTTGTTGAAGGAGAGAAAGATGCTATTGCTCTTCAAACTATATATCCTTATACATTGGCGATGGGAAGGAACATATTGGGAAATAACATAAAGTATCTGAAATATTTAACAAAGAATTTTATTATAATCCCTGATAATGATGAAGCTGGATTAAAAGGATATGAGAATATAAAAAAAGATATGGATAAATATGGATTGAAATTACATCCAATTTTTATTCCAAAAGAGTCAAATTTAAAAGATGTTGCAGATGTTTATTTACAGCCTGAATGGAAAAAACTGGTTAATATTTTCAATAAAATTAAAATAAAGTTTAATATTGCAAGGTGACTTCTTTTTTTATTTGTAATGTTATTTCTATTAATACTTAATAAAATTTTATTTTGTAATAAAATGAAAAAGCTTAACCAATCTCAGTCTCCTTTACCAAAGCTCTAATGGTTGCTATTGGTATATAATAAAGGCGTTCATCAATCTTTTGTAGAAATTCGATTTTGTCGTAAAATTTTTTTGCAACACGTTCATTTATAGGAGTTAAAAATAATCCTTTTATACCTGCAATTTGTGATGCTTCATAGGTTTTCTTTATTGCTTCATATAATAAATACATTCCGTAGTCTTGTCCTTTTAATTTTTTATCACGTGCAAGCATACCTAATAAGACACATGGTATTTTATCTTTACGATTTTGCATTAAATCAGATGGGATTTCATTGGATATATCTTTAAGTTCAATATTTTCATATACCAATGTATAATATGCAACAACTTTATTATTATCAAGAACAACATATGTCTTTGAAATATTATTTGTGTGATTTTGTCTTGCATATTTTTTTATGAAATCATTTAGTTCAGATTCCTCACACTCAAAATCAGTTCTACATTGTTCTTTATCTATATATACTGGACTATTCATAAAAATGTTTTATCTTACTCTTAAATTTTTTGATACTTTCGTAATTTATGGGTTTATTATCAGCCTCAAACACCTTATCCCAATCAGCTTTATTCAATTCTATTTTATATGAAGTGCTTTTATGATTAATTTCAATATTGGAAGGTTCTTCTTTTAAATAAAAGTTTTTTACCTTATAATCAGCCAAAATATCATTTACCGCCGTAGAAGCTTCTGAACTTGTTATAGTATCAAGATACGAATAAAATCCATTATTTTCTACAGAAATAAGTAAATTTTCTTCTGTTATTTGATTAAGTTTTGGTTGAAAAATTTTATGCTTCGCGTTAATCACTTAAAAATCCCCATTCATTATATTCTTCATTTTTTGAGAAGTTATCCAACAAAAAGTATCAAAGTGTAATTGATTCATTTCATTAATAGTCTCATAAATATCCATTATATTTACAATATTACTTTTAATAATATCTGTATCAACAATAACTTCATATGAATTTTCTATATTTTTTATCTTTGCAATTGATGTATTAATAATTATTTTTGAATTATTTTTTGATAAAGTGAAATTATCCCTATAGTTTTCTAAAACATTAAAATCAAATAAATCACATTTTAAGAAATTAAACAAGTTTTCATTAAATAATTCTGTTATTTGAGCGTAATCTTCAATTTCACGAGCAACAATTGCATTTATCTTTCTATACCCAACTTGTTTTATCGTTGCAGAGAATTTTGTAAAAATGCGCTCTGTAAATTTTTTTATCTCATTATTTAAAGATTCATAACTCTCATAAGTATTGTGAATAAAAACAAATCGATTATTAATTATTTGAATTTGATTATTGTTTTTATTAACACAAGAATAACCAACTGTATTATTTGTTTGTTCGGCAGTTGGAATATCATTATCAATTGTTATTTTAAAATTTGCATTTTTAATTTCTGTTATATCAGAATAGCCATTAGTTTTAAAAAAATCTATGATTTCTGCATCTTGGAAATAGCTCTTAATATCCTTATCAAAAGTTATAGCTAAAATAACTCCTTTTAAGAAATGCTGCTTAAAAGCTTTCCTTTCCATAGTATCGATATTTAATATTCTATCTATCATATTTGCCAGTTTATCTAATCTACGCATTATTAATATCAAAACTTGATATTAATATACAAGACAAACTACCTCTCTTTTTGATATCTCCACGCAATAAAGATATTATAATACATAGAGAAAACATTAGCAACCAAACATAATAAACCTCAATGGATTTATATTTGAAATGCAATATATCATATAATTGTGATAGTCCATCTTATATTGCTTTCAATATAACATATTTAATGGGGGGTATACAACTACACTTTAGAACTATTGCTTTTACGCATTATGTCTAATTTTATTAATTTTACACATTAAATATTGTCAGAAAATCTTTACAAATTAATACAATTATCAGTAAGTTACATAGACACCAATTTAAAAACAGATTTTCAATTACAACTGCAACAAAATTGCAACAATTTTAAAAGCAGGTAGAGCATAAAACACAATAGCAAGGACAAAACCCTTGCTATTATTGATAAAAAAATATGCCGCAACTCGGAATTGAACCAAGGACACAGGGATTTTCAGTCCCTTGCTCTACCAACTGAGCTATTGCGGCATATCTTTATTCTATTTGCTAAAGATTTTTTATCAAGTCTTTTTTTTTATTCTTTGATATCTGTCTTCATTAACTCTGTGGAGCCAACCATACTGTCACATTTCTGCCCTCTATAGCAGGCTTCTTTTCCACTAAAACATTATCCGAAGCCAAATCACCTATAAAACGATTAGCCAAATCTATCGCTAAACTTGAATGTTGCATTTCACGACCTCGAAGCATTACGACAATTTTTACCTTATTGCCTTGTGATATAAACTTACGTATACTTTTTAACCTTACTTCATAATCATGGGTATCTATTTTATAACGCACCTTTACTTCTTTTATCTCAATTATACGTTGTTTTTTCTTAGCTTCTTTCGCTTTTTTTTCTAATTCGTATTTATATTTTCCATAATTCAGTATCTTTGCTACTGGTGGCGCTTGGTTTGGACTTATTACCACCAAATCCAATTCCGCTTCTTCTGCCATCCTTAAAGCTTGCGAAGTCGAAACTATTCCATGGTTAGTTCCATTTTCATCTATCAATCTTACTTCTCTTGCTCTAATTTTTTCATTTATTAGAGGTTTGTCCTTGCCCTTATTCTGGCTTTTTTCTTCGTTTGCTATGGTCTGTCTCCTTTTCTTTTATGTATTATTACTTATAATATCATGCCAAAATCTATTTTCAAGTATTCTTTGTTTACTATTGCTCAGATACATATTCCTTATTTATAGCTAACCACTTATAACTTTCATTAACTTGAGGAATATCAGTTACAAAAGTTCCACCATATCGCCCACGAACAAATGTGATATATCCTTCATCCGCTAAGTTATCTAAAGCCTTTTTTACGGTTTTTGCACTTACACGATACTCGTTTGAAATGCTTTCTATAGATGGTAAACGGGAACCTACTTCGCAGTTATCCATTATATAACTTCTAATTTTTAATTCTATACGCTCATAATGGTACTGAATATTTTTTTCTATTTTATCAACTACAACAGTTCCATATTGTCCTCTTCGAGTAAATAATATACCTTCTTTAGACAATAACTTTATTGCATCGTGAATTGTCTTTATGCTCACCTGAAATTTCTCTGCTAATTCTGAATTGGACGGTAATTTCTCTCCGGCCTGATAATTCGCGTATATGTATTTCTTTATATGTATAGAAATTTTTTCTACCAAAGTCTGTTGCTTTACATTCGAGATTTCAAAATCAATATTGTTCACAACAAAAACATTGTTTTCTTTTCGCAGGACTTGCTCCGACATTAAGGTACTTATTGCTATTCTAATTGTTGCTGTTGAAATTCCTAAATATTTACTTAATTTTCTGATTGAAGTTAAACAATCACCTGTTTTATAATTATTTTCTTTTAAATATCGTTTTATTAATTCTACTGTATATTCGCGCTTTGATGTAAGTTTTTGATTATTTTGACCTACAGCTGAACTAAATTTTATATAAGTTCCAATCCTTTGTTTTGACTCTAATAATCCGCAGTCCTCGACTACTCTAAAAACACTTTGTATAGTCCCCTTACTCACTCCGGTATGAAACGCCAAATCACCCTTTGAAGGTAATAAATCATATGGCTTTATTACTCCTTTTTCTAAGGATTTTTCAATCCAATTTTTTAGCCAAGAAGATATTTTATTAACCTTATTCTCTCCAGGCAAAAAACTATGGACATGAGGTGCCATCTCCGCTACAGTTATTTGTCTGGGAAGATTACTTTGCAACATAAAAATTCCTTTTATTGGGTTATACAATAATAATACGCAATAATATAAAAACACACAACCTGTTATGAAGATTTATTAAAAAATGGCGCGAACTGCTTTTGCAGTTCGCGCCATTACACTTATATAGTTGTTAATTACTTGCCGTTAACAACTTCTTTGAATTTCTTACCAGCTGAAAATACAGGAACTGTCTTAGCAGGAATCTTGATTTCCTTACCTGTTTGAGGATTTCTACCGTTTCTAGCAGCTCTCTTACGTGGTTCAAAAGTTCCAAATCCTACTAAAGTAACTTTTTTACCTTTTGAAACTGTTTTTTGTACTGTTTCAATTAATGCTGTTAAAACTTCATTAGCTTCTTTTTGAGTAACTTTTGATTTCTTAGAAATTTCTTGTACTAATTCTTCTTTGTTCATTATAAAACTCCTTTCTTATATTACAAATTCTATTATACAGACTCCATAAAAGAATGCAAGCTTTTTTTCTTGAAAATACCCACAATATCTGCATTCTAGCTCTTTACTCCAAAACACCCTTAAATAAAGGTTTGCAGACCATCAGTACATATAAAAGCGTTAATTTTAGACCATGCTATTTTTAAACTATATCAATTCAATTTCATCACGTCTTACAGTTTTTTGTTCAGATGTGTCCATATTCTTTATGGTAACGTGATTTGTCGAGATTTCATCTTCACCTAATATCAATGCATATTTTGCAACTTTAGAAGCCTTTTCCAATTGTTTTACGAATTTTTTATTAGTCAAATCAAATTCGCAACTATAGCCTATATTACGAACTTCTTCTGCTAATTTAATAGCCTCTTTCATATTGTTAGAAACCACAAAAGCCTTTGTTCTGTCATCAGCCTTTTCTCCGATAAGTGAAGCCAATCTTTCCATTCCCATTGCAAAGCCTATTGCAGGAGTATCTTCTCCGCCTAAATTTCTTACAAGACTATCATATCTTCCACCGCCACATACGGCATTTTGGGAACCTAAATTATTTGATTTTATTTCAAAAACCGTTCTGTTATAATAATCCAGCCCTCGTACAAGCAATTTATTTACTTCGTAATTTATACCAAGTTCATCTAAATAATCCTTCAACTCATTAAAATGACTTGCACACTCTTCGCAAATAAAATCAGACTGAATTATCTTCTGAATTTCCGGTTTTGCAAAAATTTCCTTACATTCCTCAACCTTACAATCAAGTAATCTTAAAGGATTTTTTTCATACCTTGCCTGACAATCAGGACACAATTCATTCAGATAAGGCTTTATAATTGCCTTAAGTTTTGTCTTAAATTCTTCTCTGCATTTTGGACAGCCAAGAGAATTTAGTTCAACCGACAAATCGTTCAAACCAAGAGCCTTTAAATAATTAACAGCCATCAAGATAACTTCTGCATCAGCAGTAGCTTGTTTTATACCAAAAACTTCAACTCCCACCTGATGAAATTGTCTTTGTCTACCTGCTTGCGGACGTTCATATCTGAACATAGGACCTTTATACCAAAGTTTTACAGGAGCCGAAAGACGATGCATTCCGTTTTCTATAAAAGATCTGACAACTCCTGCGGTATTTTCAGGACGTAAAGTTAAAGATCTTTCACTTTTTTCAAATGTATACATTTCTTTATTAACTATATCTGTAGTATCACCAACACCCCTTGCAAAAAGCTCAGTTGCTTCAAATATCGGAGTTCGGATTTCCTTTGCACCATAATTTGAAAAAATTTTTTCTGCCTGCTTTTCCATAAAATGCCATACTGGCATCTCTGAAGGTAATATATCTTTTGTTCCTTTTTGTACTTTTATTATTGCCATAAACTCAATTCCCTTATATACTTAAAATAATTGTACTACAAAAAAACATAGTTCAGAGGTAACAAGATGGATGTAAATATTACAAAAATGCAAGGTTGTGGAAATGATTTCGTACTTTTGGATTACGAAGAATTTTTAAAATTTAATCTTTCAATGTCAGACACAGCAAAAAAACTTTGTGACAGACATTTTGGTATCGGAGCCGACGGGCTTATTATTCCAAATGAACACGAAGAAAGTGCTGATATTGGCTGGTACTTTTTTAATTCAGACGGTTCTACTGCGCAAATGTGCGGTAACGGAATGAGATGTTTTGCAAAATATGTTTTTGATAAAGGACTTGTTAACAAAAAAGAATTTTCTGTGCAAACATATTCTGGTTTAATAATAACACCCAAAATTCTTGAAAATGGAGAGGTCCGAGTCAACATGTCAAAACCTATTTTGTCTCCAGAGTTAATACCTTTTGTACCTCTCAATAATATAAGCTATAAAATGGCAATAAAAAATATCGTATTTGAGGGTAGCGCAATCTCAATGGGAAACCCCCACTTTGTAATTTTTGTTTCTCCTGAAGAGGATTTGATGAAGCTAGCTAAAGAATATGGACCTATCATTGAAACAGCCGCTGAATTTCCTGAAAAAACAAACGTAGAATTCGTAAAAATACTTTCGCCTAATAAAATAAAATTATGTGTGTGGGAAAGAGGTTGCGGCATAACACTTGCTTGTGGAACTGGTGCTTGCGCTAGCGTTGTTGCAGGAATTTTAAAAGGCTGTCTTAACAATTCTGTTGATGTTGAACTTCCAGGAGGTAAAGTCAAAATAGAATGGGACGGGAATAAAATTTTAACCGCGAAAGATGTTTTCTTGACTGGTCCGGCTGAATACGTTTTTAAAGCTCAAATGCTAAATATCTAAAAAAAATCCCTCTATTAAGAGGGATTTTTTTATTTTTCACTAATTATCCTCGCAGAATTATCCAAATCTTGCATCAGCTGTTCATTTCCTTTATCCAAACCTCTATGCCTTAGAGCAGCGGCAATAACTCCAGGAATATTCGGAGCAGTACCCTCACTTGCTTTTTTGTAATAATCTTCTTCAAAGTTTTCACCAAGCCTTAAAGACCAATTACCTTGAGTAGTTCCCGGTATATTGTACGTTTTACTTATACCGAATAAATCAGAGAAAAAGATTTGAACCCTCCTTGCGGGACTTGTAAAAAGTTCAACAAAACTTGCAAAGAGGAAGCTTTTTTTATTTGTACGCAATTCGTGTAAATAACTTCCTTGCTGCTCACCACTTGCATCTTTAGAAACAGTATCTTCTGCTATATATTGAGTTCTTTTCATAAAACGAGATGTCTTATCGTGATTGTTATTAAAATTAAACAAATTTTCTACATATTCCAAAAAAGAACAATTGTCGTGAGAACCTAACATAATTACATCTTTTTCTGGAGTTTTTGACCCTCTATAACCGTATTGTGTAACCGCTATTCCTGACAAATTAAGATTTTGCATTACATTTCTCACTGGTGCAGTACGATCACCTAAATCCTCACATATAATAGATGATTTTTTTAAACCATATTTCTCAGCTGCAGGAATTATTATTTTCGTGAGCATATTTGCAAACTCTTCATCACTGTGCTTTTGATACTTACCTGGAATAGAATAAATTCTTCCTGAATTTTCTGGAGTCATTACATCGCTGTCTACTGTATAAATAAACGGATCTATTAAACCTATAATATGATCAATTCTTATTCCACCTGGAAAACTTGCAAAATACTCCTCATATTTCTTTTTCAAAATTTCTCCAGCTTCTCCTAAAGAACCATCCTCATTAAATATCTTTTCTGGATCATAATATTTAAAACCCCATCTCTGACCATTTCTTGAAAAATGATCCGGAGGACATCCGATTGCTTTACCTTTTAAAAACAGATTTTTATTAACCCAAGTCTCAACATCTGTAGGAGCAACAGGAGAATCGCCAATTATTTTTATCCCCATTTCTTCGGATATTTTGTTAGTTTTTTCATTTTCTTTTTCTAAAATCATTTGCTGGAAAAGGAAATAATCATAATCATCTTTATATTTTTCTTTTAATTCAGCTATTCTTGCTTGAGACTCTTGAGAATCTCTATTAAGATATAAATTCTTATCTACTTCATTCCAGTCTTTCTCTTCCGAAATCGGTGTTGAGGCGTGATAATCAGTTTCCGAATAAGAACCTTCACTACCCCAGAAAGAATTGTCTAGACCATTAATTTTGGATAATACTCTATATATTGCACTTTGTTCATAATCTTGTTCTCTCGCTGCCTTAAACTCCGCAAATTCTTTTGAATCTTTGCCATTATTATATGCTTCGCGCAAAGCAACATCGTACATTTTTCTTACATATGGATAATTAACTTGTTCATCGTTTGGATTACCGTTTACTATAGCTTCAAAAGTTTTTTTAGACAATATATTTCCATATTCTTCCGTCGTCAACTTCTCCAGAGGTATCATAAATATATTTTTTGCATTAGATTCAGGTGCATAAGGAGAATTATCCAATACTTTTCTTAAACCGTTAGGTTCCTGCTGAATTCCTGTTATGCCATGATTTTTCAAGAATGGAAATAATTTTGTAATAGATGTTCTTGAAAACAATGAACCAATGCCCGTGTTTTCAGATTTTACAGCTGGTGCTGATGCATTATGTAAAATTATATCAACTTGCTTGCCCAACAAATCTAAACCTTTGTTAACTGAACGCGTATAAACTTGCATTTCACCAGAATTAGGCTTACGGGTAAAAGTTAGCCCACCATCAATTTTTTGAATCCTCATTTTCTACTCCCTTTTAATACACAACACATAATTTAGCATGCAAATCTTATCACAAAGAATATATCAATGCAAGCATATGTTTTATATCAAAACCATTTACACACATCTTCAGAACACAATTTTTCTGAAAGCTCATTTATTATATTAACTCTTGTCATTTCATAAGTTACAGGAGTAATTGAAATTTTGTTGTTTCTAACTGCTGCAATGTCGGTAGAAGCATCCTCCGGTTCATTAATTAATTCTCCTGCCATCCAATAATAAACTTTTCCTCTCGGATCAACTCTTCTTTCATAAGCATCCGTAAACATTCTGCTTCCAAGCTCAGTAATTGCAATCCCTGCAATATCCTCTTTTTCCAAACCCGGTATATTTATATTTAATATAGTTTTAGGTGGAATATGATATGTTTCTAGTTTATTTAAAAGCTCTGCAACAAAAGAAGCCGCAAAGTTAAAATCCTCATAATCGTTTCTTAGACTTGCAAGCGACGTTGCAATACTCGGATATCCCATCATTGCACCTTCCATAGCACAACTTACTGTACCCGAATACAAAATATCAGCCCCCAGATTTGGTCCATGATTAATTCCTGATATGACTAAATCCGGCAATTCTTCTTTCGCTAAAATTGCGTTAATTGCAAGCTTTACGCAATCTCCGGGAGTACCTGTTGTCATCCAGCAACGCTTTGACCCGTATTTTGCATCAACTTCTTCTACTCTTAGAGGAGTATGAAGAGTTAGAGAATGCCCGGCTGCACTTCTTTCTCTATCGGGAGCAACGACATAAACATCATGACAAGGAGATAATGCCTCTATCAAAGCCCTTATACCATTCGCTAAAATCCCGTCATCATTTGAAACTAATATTTTCATAAAAAAGCTCCCGTTATATTAAGACCCCTTGATTATATCACATAAGGAGAAGAATTGTTACAAAAATTTACAATTCATTTTAACTTCAATATGCTTGTTTTTTGACCTTAAGTTTTATATATGAAAATAAATAATATACCGAGTTTTATAAAAATCAATAAAAGTTTCTTTACAAGAAAAAAATATTCAAAATTACATCTTTACATTTCCTTTACAATTCTTGATTACATGGCAATTTTTATTTTGTTCCGCTTTTAAATAAATATTAAATTGATATAATCGATTTATAGGCAAATATATAAAAAGCATAATCCCTATTGCTTAAAGCCGAATATATCAAGAGTAGGTATAGTTATTATATATAACTATTTCCCGCAGGAAGTATATGTGTATGATAAGTAAAATTGGAATAGACACAACTAGCAGAACAAATAGTATAGAAGCCCGCAAAAATAAGAAAGCAGAACAACAAGCTTCTCTAAATTTTAAGGGGTTAGGTGCTGTTGTACTAACTGGCATTCAGGCTTGCGAAAGAATGCCGATGGTTAACGTTGCTGTAATTGACATGTTATCTGCAATTCTTCCAAGGACAATAGTTGAATCTATGACAAACTGGTTTGCAGGTTTTGAAGCTTTTAGAAGAGAATCCTCCGGACTCATTGTTAACTGTCTTATACCAAGTGTAATAACACTCGGTTTTGCCAAAATGCTTAATACTCCTATAATGGGTAACTTAGGTAAAAAGGTTGACATGTCTGAATGTTGGGCTGATAGTTCCTTAATTGATGAAGCTAAGGAATATTATAAACGTTCTAACTCCTCTGACAAAGTCAAAGACTCTTTAAAATCTATACTTGGAGATATTGAAGGTTTTGAAGGCAATAAAAAAATTGTCTTTAAAGAAGCTTTATCTCAGGAAGAACTGGACAAATATGCAGAAAAACTGGCAAGTCTTTCACGTTCACAAAAGACAAATAGAGAACTCAATAAAGAAGTTAAAAACATCAGCTCCGAAATTGTTGATAAGATAAGAGTTTCAGAGAATATAAAAATTGCCGGCATAAAAAATGAAGTAAAAGCATCTTCTGTTAATGGAATGTTAGTAGACTCTGTCAAATTCTTTAAAGGATTCCAAAATAGAGAACAAGGAACGATAGAAGATTTTGCAAAGAAAAGTAAAAATCTTGTAAGAACTAAGAGCTGGATGGGATTAGCGGTGGTTCTTCCTCTTGCAATTTCAATGCAATACATAAACAGATGGATTACAGGTAAGCTTTCAGGAGTAAAGGGAGCACCTATATATGATGACTTTGGTAAGGGCAAAAGCACTATTGAAGAAAATCCTAACGCAAAAGAAGGATTGTTGAGACAAAAATTAATCTCAATTTCATCAATGATAGGAGTATCACTTCTCTCAATGATGAAAAAACCAACTCTCGGAATGCTTGAATTCAAAGGAATGTTCCCAACAATGGATCAAGCAAGAATAATTTCTACTGCTACATTTGCTTCACGTATGGCTGCTGCTGATGATAAAAACGAACTTGCAGAATCTACTGTTAGAGATATTGCAACATTTTCCGGTTTATACTTCTTAGGAGACTATGCTGATAAAGCTGCCGCAACTATCATCGAGAAGAACAAAGGAGTTAAACTTTTAAATGATACCAAACCTATTGACAATAATGCAAACATTCTTCGTAAATTCTGGCATTGGGTAAAAGATGTTAAAGTTAAATCCTCAGAAGAAGTCGTAAGTAAAACTGCAGAAGCTTTAAAAGAAAAAGGTCTAAAACCGGATGCAGAACAACTTAAAATTATAGAAAAAGAATTGAAACAGGCAATCAATTTACGCTCTGCTTGTCAGGCAACTAACATTGGTGTATCATTAGCATTATTAGGAATTCTAGTTCCAATTTATACCAGACATAATACAAAGAAAAAGCACGAAAAAGCATTAAAGCTTGCACAGGAAAAAAATAACACACTAGTCGATAATAAAGATAAAAAGCCTGAATCTGTAACACCTTTGGATATAAAATATTCAAAGCTAACAGCAGGATTCAGAGCTGATAAGCATTAGGGACAATATGAAAGTACAATTAACTCCACAACAAACAACAATGCAACAAACACAATTTAAAGGCGCAATAGACAGCAGCCTGCGTTATCTTGCAACAAACCAAGCAATCGGTGCAAATGGCGTAGATTTTTGTTCTATGGTCGCACCCAGATCTATAAGTGATACCGTAAAACGTGGACCTGCTGCAGGTCTTGAAACATTTAGACGTGAAATTATGGGAACAGTCAACGATTCTTGCATAGGATTATTTGGCGCAGCTTCAGGAGCTCTTATCGGTTACGGATTAAGTAAAAAATATGATTTTCAAATTAACAATTTGTTTACTGCACCTGAAACCTTAGATATTTTGGCTGAAAATAAATCTGAACAAATCAAAAATAACAATAATCAGATTGATTACATCAAAAGTACTTTATCAAACGTTAGAGCATACAACCCTACTTCAAAAAATTCTGATGCTGAAGGATTCGTAAAACTTTCTCAGAAAACAATCGATGAAGCGGCTGAACTATTTGATAAAGCTTTAACTAGCAAGGAAATGAACTTCAACAACTGGGCTAAAGATAAAACTCCGGATGCTAGAAGTGTTATCATTAATAAAATTACTGAGGACACAGGAGCTCAATCAAAATATATTCTTGAATCTGCTGATAAAAACATCAAAAGTGAAACCAACTTAAAATCACTATTAAATGATATTTACATTGTGTCTGATTCTTTTAACAAGAAAAAAGTTATGGATGCTTTCAAAAACCAAATAGAAACTGGCTCTACTGTAAAAGAAAATCTTTTTACAAAAAATGTTCAAAAATTTATGAAATCAAGATCCGGAGCCGGTTTTGCAATAGCTTCTTTAATAGGTATGTCGGTGCAACCAATAAATATGTACCTGACTAAGTTGAAAACAGGTACAGATGGTTTTGTTGGAGTTGAAGGACGTTCAAAAGACCATTCCGCAGAATTTAAAGGTATTAAAGTCGTAAGTAGTGCTGCATTCATGAGCATGATTCTTGCTACTTTAAAAATGTCTCCGCTCCAATTCATTAAATCACCTTATAAATTTATGGATAAAATGGCATTTACAGGTAAAATGCCTACAATTAACCAATTAAAAGGTGTTTATGGTGTTACAATTATTTCCAGAATTTTCTCTGCAAGAGACAAAGATGAGCTTAGAGAAGTTCTTACTAAAGATACTTTAAGTTTCTTAAGCTGGCTTGTTTTGGGAGATATCGTAAACAAACTTGTCGCAGACAAATTAGATAAAACCGTTATGAATTATAAACACGGATTTGAAAAAGCCAACCCGTTCAAAAGAACTTTCAATGCTTCTTTAAAAACAAGAGATGAAATTATCATTGAAACTCTTGCCAAAAATGGAATAAAAACTACAAAAGAAGAAAACGGAAAGACAATTGCTAAAAGTTTCAAAGAAATGCTGAAAGATGTTGAAGCATTGGAACCACAAGTTAAAAAATTAACTAAAAAACGTTTACGTACACTAAATGCAGCTCAAGTTGCAGGATATTTATTCTCTGGTCTTGTTTTAGGTCTCGGTATTCCTAACTTGAATATTTACATAACAAATACTCTTGATAAAAAACGTAAAGCTGAAGCTGCTAAAAAAGAAGCTCAAAAAATGAGTGCCTAATTTATTAGAGTTTAAAAACTGCATAGTGTCGGTCTTTTGTCCCATTTTCTTTTCTATAGGAGTAGAATAAATCGTTATTACAACTTGTACAATACGGACAAATGTCAATGTTTTTTACTCCGATTTCTTCAAGTTGTCTAGCATTAATCTTCTTTAAATCGACATTTCTGTTTTCATAAAGTTCGGAAGAATTATTCACAGTTTTTAATAACTCATCCCTTACTTCTTCAGAAACCTCATAACAACAAATCGAAATTGCAGGTCCAATAATTGCAATAATATATTCAGGATTAGATTTCATTTTCTTAATCGTTTTAATCCCAATTGAAGCAGCTGTTCCTCTCCAACCTGCATGAGAGATTGCACCAATCTTTTGTTTTGTATCATAAAAAATTAAAGGAGTACAATCTGCAAACCTCAAACAAATTGTATCTTCCGTATTTGTTAAAATTAAACCATCCGTATCAGGGTATTCCAAGCGATTATCAACAAATTCTACATGATCACTATGCGTTTGCTGAGGAGTAATAACACGTCCGTTACTTTTTGGAATATCGTCAATTCCAAAACCTCTTGTTGTAAAAAAAGCTGTTTCTAAAAGTGAACTTTTTAGAATTTTCTTGCCATTAATCTCTTCTAAATAAAACATAATATGAATATAGCATAAAAAATAAAAAAGGGCGCAGCTCTATCGAGCTGCGCCCTTTTTTCTAAAACAATTATGATTTAATTAACAAACTTGCACCAATTACACCAGCTGTATTTCCTAATTGCGCAGGAACAACTTCTACTTCTCTTTGAATTGTCATTGCACGTTTTGCGATAGTTTCTCTGATTGGATCAAGCAAAATATCACCGGCATCAGCAACACCACCACCAATAATGATTTTTTCCGGATTTAAAAGGTTTACAACACTTGTTAATCCCATACCAATATATTCACCCATAATTCTGAAGATTTGTCTTGCAACAGGATCTCCTTCTTTTGCTGCAACAGCAACAATATATGGAGTAATGTCAGGATTTGCAAGTTCTCTATACTTAGTAGATTTTCCACCTCTTATGTACTCTTCTGCCATAGCAACAATACTTGGACCTGATGCATAAGCTTCTAAACACCCTCTGTCACCACAACCACATAAAGGACCGCCTTGCATATTTAATTTTATATGTCCGATTTCACCTGCTGCATTATTTGCACCGCGAACAAGCTTTCCATTTACAACAAGTCCAGAACCAATTCCTGTTCCTACTGTTATACAAACAAGGTTTTCGCAGCCAACACCAGCTCCGTAATTAAGTTCCCCTAAAGTAGCCGTTCTTACATCATTATCAACACGAGTTGGAATTCCAAATTCTTTTTCCATAATACTAGCAATTGGAACATTTACCCAGCCCGGAATATTCGGAGCTAATCTTACAACACCTTTTTTGCAGTCAATTTGTCCTGGAAAACCAAATCCCATTCCTTCAATATCAGATGCCTTCATTTTAGTTTCTTTAAGCAAATCTCTTACTGCATCTTTCATACTGTTTATTGTATATTCATATCCCATCTCTGCTCTTGTTGGGATTGAATTTGAATAAATAATTTTTCCTTTATCGCTTACAAGCGCGATTTTCACATTGGTTCCGCCTACGTCAATACCAATTCTTTGTGCCATTTATACTTTCTCCTTCCTATAAATAAGTGCTTAAATTCTATCACAAAGGGGGCTAAATGTATATAATTTACTCTTTTTAAATTATATTTTGTGATAAAATTAAACTATGTTCAGACATGTTGCGCCAATAATTTTATTATTAATATAAAATATCTTTATGACGTTCGCTTGGTACGGGCATTTAAGATTTAGAAGTTTGCCTTTAGTTATTGTTATTCTTGCAAGCTGGGGAATCGCTTTTTTTGAATATTGTTTCCAAGTACCTGCAAACAGAATAGGTTATAATTGCTACAATGCCGTGCAACTTAAGACTATTCAAGAAGCTATAACTTTAATTGTATTTTCATTTTTTTCTGTTTTATACCTTAGAGAGCAATTCAAATGGAATTATTTAGTTGGCTTCATTTTTATAGTTCTTGCAGTATTTTTCATTTTTAAAAAGTAATATTAATTCATCCTATTAATAAAATTTGCTAGCAATTTATCAGCACATATTCTTATTTGTTTGATTATTGGAGTAATATTCGCTATATGCTCATACTCTTGTTGTTGGTTACAAAAAAAGTCAACAACAACGCTCATATTGTAAACTTCTTCCGCCAGATTTTTGTATCTTTTTAATTCATTTTCCTCAAACATAAAACGCATTTATATAACTCCTTTTCTAAAAATTTTGTCTTAGACATGATATTAATATAAATTCATATCTTTGTAAAGTCTTTAATAAAAATTAAGACAAATTTAAAAACAATGCTATGATTTTATTATGATAGATAAGAAATTTGTTAAACTGGGACGAAGTTGGGGAATGATAATTCCACCTTGGATTATTAAGCTTTTGGATATTAACCCTGAGCAAGATACAATGAATATTTCTATAGACAAGAAGAGGATAATTATAGAAAAAGCAAAAAAGACTGATTAAAGTTTTTTATGCTAAACTATAGTTATGAAAAAGATAGCTCTCGTAAGTCACGGATGTGCGAAAAATTTAGTCGATTCTGAATTAATGCTGGGACTTTTAGCCCAAAATGGGTACGAAATTACTCTTAATGAGGATGAAACTGATACAGTTATTGTGAATACCTGTTCATTTATTTGTGATGCAGAAAGAGAATCTATTCGATCTATTTTAGAACTTGTTGATAAGGGCAAAAATGTTATTGTAACAGGATGCCTTTCTCAAAAACACCCACAAGATTTAAAAAAAGAAATTCCCGAAATTAAAGCAGTCATTGGAACAACGGATTTTACTAAAATCATTGATGTATTGAAAAAAATTGATAATGAATATGTTTGTGAAGTTAGTGAAAACCCAAATTATATTTATCCTGAAAATGTAGAGCGCCAGCAGATTACAATGGGCGCAAGCTCTTATATTAAAATTGCAGAAGGTTGTAATTATAGATGCGGATACTGTATTATTCCGTACTTAAGAGGAAATTACCATTCAAGAAAGATTGAAAATATTGTAGAAGAAGCAAAAGCTCTAGTGAAAAAAGGTGTAACTGAAATTATTCTTGTTGCACAAGACACAACAGGTTATGGAATTGATGTGTACAAAAAGCCATCTCTTCCAAAACTTTTAGAAGAATTAAATAAAATAGAAGGCTTAGGATGGATTCGTTTTATGTATGCGTACCCGACAAACCTTGATGATGAACTTTTAGAAACAATTGCAAAACTTGACAAAGTCGTAAAATATGTGGACATTCCGCTTCAACATTCTCATCCTGAAATGCTTAAGATGATGAACAGACCTTCTTTTGACTATCGACCTATGATTGAAAATATCAGAAAACATATTCCAAATGTTTCAATAAGAACAGCATTTATTGTAGGCTACCCCGGCGAAACTGAGGAACATTTTGAGCATTTGTGCAAATTTGTTGAGGATATGAAATTTGACAGAATGGGAGTTTTCATTTATTCAAGGGAAAAAGGAACTCCGTCTTACAAATTACCAAACCGAGTTAGCGCAAAAGTTGCAAAACAAAGATATAAAAAATTGATGGAAATTCAACAAAAAATCTCTATCGAACGCAATAAAAAATTTATCGGTCAAACAATCCCTTGTATTATAGAATGCTCATCTGATTATGGTGAAGTAATTGCAAGAACGCAGTTTGATGCACCGGAAATTGATGGGGTTGTAAATATCAGAACAGATAAAATGGTTATCCCCGGCGATATAGAAATGGTAAAAATTACAAACGCTACCGAATATGATTTAATCGGTGAAATTGTATAAATTAACATTGAAAGAATACAAAAAAACTCTTATTCGTCATTAAAATCCAACATCTTACATAAATCAATCTGAAGAGCTTTGGCAATTTTTAGTAGTGTTAAATACTTAGCTTCTACACTACCTGCTTCTATTCGGCTAACTGTTGAAGATTCTAATCCATTCCTATAACACAATGCACTAATAGAAAGCTTTTTCCTTTTACGCAAGTCTTTGATACGATTTCCTAATTTTGTCAATTCATTTTGTTGCATATATGCAATAATACTCTCTTGTCATAGTTCAAACACGTGTAAACTAAACTCAATATTGTTATTCATCAAAATCAAACAAATCTTTGACTTCAACGCCTAAATTATCCGCTATTATTTTTAACTTTGATGCTGTAACATCAGTTTTCGCAAGCTCAATCAAACTAATCATTGCTCTTGAAACTCCATTTACACCAATATCATCTTGAGTTAAGTTTCTTTCTTTTCTCAAAACTTTTAATCTTTTAGCTAATTTTTCTA
>CALUVP010000032.1 GCA_944324215.1 Candidatus Gastranaerophilales bacterium
CTGATATCCTGTTCCGAAATGACACCATCATTGATACCAAATATAAAATTTTAGACTTACCCGATAATAAACCATCTGAGGCTGACATTTATCAAATGCTGGCCTACAATCGCTTTTTTAACCGCCGCAACATTATTTTATGTTATCCGACATTTCGACAGAATTATGTCAAAACTGTCATTTTAGAGAATAAGTTTATTCATTTAAATCTAGTGACTTTAAATATCCGCCAGCAATTGTCAAAGAAAGACATCCAAAATATATTCACAATATTTTTTCAACCGCACCTATTTTCATAGCCTTTATTTAAAATCATAATTAAAAAATACTTTAAATTCCGCCGGATTAATGACAGGGGAAACATTATTTTTTTTATCCGGCAATAACCAAGAATTTTTAGACAAAGAGGACAAATACTTTTCTTTTACCCAACTATTATTCCACAATGTGCCAGAGTTTCCTTGAATCAATTGGCAGATTGTATGATTGTATTTATAGTGTAGATCGACTCCTAAAGGAATAGCAATACGCTGGAACCACAACTCTAGATATGCATTATTAACTACATTTTTAAATCTGTTATATATCTTTGATAGAATCCTGTCTTTATCAGAAACAGGAATATATTGAAAAATGACCTTACTAATAACTGCACTACAAATAGGATAAATACGTGGATTATGTATCATCAAATCCACTAATATTGCCAAAACAACTACAGGATCGTGCATATATTTCTTAGGCCGTTCTGCATTCAAATCATCATATATTTGTTCAAGAGCGACAATTAAACGTCCAGAATTGGGATATTGTTTTGAAAAAACATATAAATTCAGCAGTTCTCCTTGATATGATTTAAAATCTTTATTATAAGCTAACCAAGCCAACTTGTCCTGTTTTATAGATGAGTGAATAATACAATCAGAACACGTCGTTTTTTTCGCGTTTAATTTGAAACCAAATTCTGCTAGCAATTCATTAAGTAAAACCAAAATTCGGTCACCCAATAAGGGAGTGTTAGTAAAAATCTTATAATCATCCCTATACCGTAAAATATAATATTCTGTAATTCCTTCCCTTTGCAGAATGGTACTCAATCTATTATCAATATATCCAAGTAATAATTCTGCCAGAAAATCCATCAAAACACTCCCTTGAGGGATGCCATTCGTTTGTGCATACTGCATGGCACGCAATAATTTATCTATATCATTTCCTAACTGGTATTTAGATGATGTTTTTATAAAATTCTTAACAAATTCCTTTCCATGTAAAGCCCAGGCAAAGGAATGTGTATAAATAGAAGGATAACAATTTGTAATATCCGTCTGTAAAACATAAGCATATTCCAATGAGAGTTTTATAGATTCCTGCTCTATATTTTCCCACCAAGTTTTAATCTGCCCCCCTTTATCTTTATTTTGAGAATCTGATACAGGAATACCTATAGCGTTAATCAAAGGATTCCTTTGATATAACGAAAACCTATGCTTAATAAACTCCCAATTTTTTTCTTTTGTAATTAAATCAACCAAAGATAGATAAAAAACAGGATGAATAAATTGAAATTTTCGCCATTCATAATGTCCATCTTTATTAGTAAACAACGTGTAATTAATATCACTTAATGTTTCCGGATTTTTCTCAGGTTCTTTGATAGAATCTAAAGAAACTCTTCCAGACAAAGTATTATGAAATAAGTCACGAACCATTTTCCCAATATCAATATACTCTGGTAGTTCTAAATTACAATAACTTTCTGATCTTAAAAAAAAAGCTCTCGCCTCTTTCCCACTAAAAGACAACACACTCTTTATATTGTTTTTCATATTTTTTTCTAGCCACACACTTTGTATGCATTTTTATGCAAGAAGGTTATAGTAAACAATGATTATTTTTATTTTATAATATTAATTAATAAGAGATTTGTTTACATAAAAGAGAAATTTTATTCTGAGAAAATTTATAAATTACCTCAAAATGAGCACAATATCATCAGCAGATAAACAATATTTGGATAATGCACTAAGATTACCAAACGATGGATGGATCATTCGTTTCACAGAAGGATCTTTTGATAAGCTTTTTAAGGAACAAGGAATTAATATAAACGACACTAAATATACGACCTTCGGTATAAGCAAGCAGAACAGATTTGATAGATTCCTAGAAATTGAGAACAACCAAACAGTAGCTCTCGTTATTGCAAGTTTGGCTTCTCAGTTTAGAACCAAGGAATTGGCAGGCGTTATTTCCATCAAATTTAGTGAAGGTTTAGAGAAAATTGTTCGCAATCTTCTTATACAACCTCACAAAAAATCTTCATCTATAACTAGTACAGATATTTCTGTAACTATTCATCCAGACTTATACAGACATATAATTTCATACTTTGATCGGGAAGATTATTTTTCTGCTGTACAAGAATCCTATAAGTTTGTAAGAGAGAAATTAAAATCAATAGTTGGAAAAGAAAGTGCAAGTGCTATTTTTGGGGAAAATGCTTTAAGAACTGATTATCATCACGCGCTGTTTGGCTCTAAGGCCGAAAAAGGCACTCCTAAATATAATTCTTATAAAGGATATGCTTATCTTCATTTAGCAATTCAGTTTTTAAGAAATGAACAAGCACATTCTTTAGCCAAAGAGATAGATAGAAACCTTGCTTGTCACTTTATAACACTAGCGAGTTTAGCTTATATGCTCATTACGGATAAAAACATCTAATTCTTGGATTTTTATATTTTAATTCCCTGTTATGATTTTAGGGAATTTGGGCCAATTATACAGGGGCGGCACTATACAGCAGGCCGCCCCTTTCCTTATGTAATAGGGCTAAAAAGCACCAATTCCCTGTATTTTCCCTGTTTATCAGGGAATTTATCCTATTTTTGCATACATTATCTTACTATCTTGGTATCCGGATACAAAACAGATACAAACGCTCTTTTGGATAAAGCGAGATATTCCCTGTTTCGCGCAGGGAAAAAGGTATCTTTTTGGCGGGATTTGGATAGAAATGAGGTACCGGCAATTGGTTAGCACCCCATTTATTTTCCCGTCGAACCCTCGGCGGGAATTTTTAATTGTATTTTGGCCCATTTATCCCCGTTCCTCGTCGGGAATTTTTTGTTTATCAGCTACTAATACAGAAAAGATAGATTTGTGGCCAT
>CALUVP010000033.1 GCA_944324215.1 Candidatus Gastranaerophilales bacterium
TAATCAAAATCTATTTGGAGTATAGACGTATTTATAAGTGTTTTTGGTGGTATATTTAACAGGAATAACAACAGCACCAGATTCTTCTTCTGAGTTTTTAACACTAATTTTTTCTTCATTATTAATATTTTTATTTTCAATTTGTTCTTTTTTTATCGGTTCTGTTTTCTGTTTTGGAACCGGCTTAACCTCTGTTTTTGATTCAACAGCTTGTTTTTTGTAAACCCTTTGTACTTTTTTAGGCGGTTGTTGTACTTTTGTTTTAACTTCTTCTTGTTTTATCTCTGGTAAATCTTTTTTTACCTCGACTTTTATTTCTTCTTTTTGTTGAATAGGTTCTTTTGGGTGAGAATTCTGAAATTTGTGAAATGCAAATATCGCAGCACAAAGAGCTAATAAAGTAGCTAAGAATATAGTTAATAAAACTTTTTTATTCATACAAACTCCTGACTATAGTATTCACATTTTAATTTATAAATCGAGTTTTTGCAATAAAAAAGAAGGACGAAACAAACTGTTTCGTCCTTCTTTTTTTAGTTTTTATTATAAAGAGCAAGCGCAAACGCCGTCTTTGCAATGGTAGTTCAAAGCTTCTTGAGCTTCTGCCATCCTAACTTTAATACGTCCGTCTACTGCAATACCTTCACCTGTTTTTTCTGAAATCAACAATGGGTTGATATCTAACTCATCGATGAATTTGAAGTCATGTACCAATTGAGATAATCTCAATAAAGTTTCTTCAATTTGTTCCATCTGAGCAGGTTTAGTACCTCTTGCACCTTCTAACAATTTGTATGCTTTAACAGATTTAATCATTTCCTTAGCATCAACATCAGTTAAAGGAGCAATTCTGAAAGTTACGTCTTTCATAACTTCAATGAATACACCGCCTAAACCAAACATCATCATAGGACCGTATTGAGGATCTGTTGCGATACCGCAAACCATTTCTCTGTTACCTTTCACCATTTCTTGGATGATAACACCTTCCAAACCTTCAAGAAGTCCTTTTTCTGTTAATTTAGCGATTAAATCTTGATATTCAGCTCTAAGTTGTTCAGCGGATTGAATGTTAACTCTAACACCGCCAACATCTGTTTTGTGAGAAGTTGTCTTAGAAGTCATTTTCATAACAACAGGGTATCCGATAGAATCAGCAATTGTTACGGCTTCGTCTTCAGATTTTGCAAAACCAGATTTACAAACTCTAATTCCGTAAGCATCTAATACATCAATAGACTCTCTTGTTGTTAATTGATCTCTGCCTTCATTAACTGATTTAGCGATGATTTCTTGAGCTTTTTTGTAATCAACATCAAATGTAGGGATTTTACCTTCAGGTCTTTCCATCCACAATCTTTGTTGATTTAATCTGTTCAAGCCGTCAGCAGCTTCTTCAGCATACATAAAGAATGGCATATTAACATCCATATCAGATAATTTAGCGAAGAATTCACTCTTAGTCATAAATACACCGATAACCGGTTTTTGAGGATTCTTAGCCTTGATTTCCATAAGAGCTTTAGCAACATCAATATCCTTCAAGCCAAGGAATGGAAGATAGATTGTAATAATCATATCAACATTTTCATCAGCAATAACTGTTTCTAATGTTTGCTTGTAGTGTTCGATAGGAGCAGAAGCAATCATATCGATAGGGTTTTTAACTGATGCTGCTGAAGGTAAGAAGCTTCTTAATTTTTCTTTTGTTTCATCAGAAATCTTAGCCATTTGCATACCGTGTTCACAAACTGCGTCAGTTGCCATAATACCAGGACCACCAGAGTTTGTGATAATTGCTACTCTATTACCTTTTGGAATAGAGAAGATAGAAAAAACTTTAGCTGTTGCAAATAAGTCCTTCAAAGAATATTCTCTTATTACACCTGATTGTTGTAACAAAGCATTTGCAGCTTTATCAGCACCTGCTAAAGAACCTGTGTGAGATGATGCTGCAGAAGCACCTGCTGCTGAACGTCCTGCCTTAAGTGCCAAAATTGGTTTCTTTTTAGAAATTCTTGAAGCAAGTTTTCTAAAGTTAGCAGGATTTTGGATTGATTCCATATAAAGTAGAATTTGTTCAACGTCTTTTTCATCTTCCCAGTATTCAAGAGCTGTTTCAGCATTAACATCTGCTTGGTTACCGATTGAAATGAATTGAGCAAAACCAAGGTTAAGGTCTTTCAATATGTTTAAAATACCGCCGCCTAAAGCGCCTGATTGAGAAACAAAACCGATGTTTCCTCTTTCAGGTAAAGATTCAGCAAAACAACCGTCCATTCTGATTTCTGGGTGAGTATTTACAACACCTAAGCAGTTAGGACCTACACATCTCATACCATATTCTCTTACTTTAGCTAGTAATTGTTTTTCAGCTTCGGCACCTTCAGCACCTGTTTCTTTGAAGCCTGCTGTAATTATACAAAGTCCTTTAATTCCTTTTTCGTGGCATTGATCAATTGTTGAAAGTACAAATTTTGCATTAACAACAATGATTGCCAGATCAACTTCTCCTGGAACTTCCAGTACAGAAGTGTAAGCCTGTAAGCCTTCAATTATACCCC
>CALUVP010000034.1 GCA_944324215.1 Candidatus Gastranaerophilales bacterium
TGAGTTTGAATACAGACACTATACTGGAAATCAATCAAAAATCGCACAAATTAAAAATGTGCTTACCAGTTTTTCTAATATAAATACAATTCTTATGCAAAAAGCGGCTGAAAGAATGAAACAACTGCCGCAAACCTACGAAGGTGGCCATGGGTGCTTTATGCACGTAGTTGAAAGATATTGCCAATTTGATGATGGCTGCGCTCGAATATATCTGAATATGCTAAAGGATGTTGATTTTAACTCAATTGGAGCGTATTTGTTACGTGATGCTGTGGCTTATTTTATGGAAAAATCGATAGATTTGGCAGAGCAAGAAATTGCACCATACTTATCATTACCAGAAGTAGCTAAATTTTGGTCAAATGTTAAAAAACCACAACCAGAAGTCAAATCAAAATGGCAATTGGAAAATGAGCAACTCCAAAAGGAACGAGACGAGCAACACGCAAATAATTTGAAAGCACTAACTGAGGATTTACCGCATATACGTCTCTTGGATGATAGAGGACTACAAGCATTGTTTTGGCTTGCCAAACAAGTGATGGACGGCTTTGGAGGTGAACCTAAGTTAGCCGATTTTCGTCAACGATATGGAAATGAGATAACGGATACATTCATTGAGAGTATTCAAAAGTATTGGCAAATCTCTGATGTAGACTTAAATGAATATCTAAATACGATTGGCACAGATAAAATTTTAATAAAAAGTATGGTTTGTTTAATGGGGTTAGATTTGTTTTTCCAATATAATCCCAATGCAGAATTAGATGAACATCAGGCAGAACTGGCTATATATTATGGATTGCAGGCTCTTAATAACGTCCCGGGCTATGTTATAGAAAATGCTGATAAATATCCGACCATTGCGCAAAAAATAATTATACCGATTATTGAAAAAACAATTGAAAAATCAGCCAATGAACACTCTATTTTCTGGAAGTTGAGGAAGCTAAAGTCCGAAACATTGATTCTGTTTTATCCATATTTATGGGGATGTCTTGAAGACAGAACAGGGGGGGCTGTTTTGTATCCTATTGCAAAAATTATCTCATTGATGAATCTAAATGACGCTCAACGAGATAATTTTTCTAATTATTTAGCAAAAAGAATAGATAGTTTGGACAGTTCTGATACTAATCGTTGGTTAGAACTGTTGTATAAAACAGACCAAAAGGCATTTATTGAAAAGATACAGGAATTGGAATCTGCCAATAAAGATAATATAGACGGTCTATCAAAGTTTTTTGAGAGCCTGTTTGCAAGTTTGTCAGATATGGATAATTATGATTTGAATATGGACATCTTGCTAATTCTTGTTCCTATGGTATATAAATACATAGATGTAAATCAAGATATTCATCGTGAAAATATGGGGATGTACTCTCCAACAGACCGTGATAAAGCCCAAAACTTTCGTAATCATCTTATAAATTTATTGAATGAAAGATATTTGAGTCGTAAAGACTTGCCTAAACTGCATGAATTGATTGTAATCTTGGATAAATTTGAACCTAATACAGCTAATTATTTGCGGAGTAATGCAGATTTATTATTGTTTAAGGAAGAAGATTCCACATGGCCAGAGAATAAAATTGTTAGTTTTGAATTAGACGACTATGTAGCACCAACAAATTCTGATGAACTTTTTGATATAACTATTAATAAATTATTAGATATAAAAGATGATATCGAAACATCTGATTGCAGTATTCGTGATTTATATCAAGATTTAAGGATGTCAGGAATTGTGACTGAGAGTAAAAAAATAACCAAAGAAAAACTTTTTCAAAAATATCTTTTAATGGAATTACGTAGAATTTCCAATAAATTGTATTCTGCTGTACGCGAACCAGAAGCTGATAATAATAAAAAACCAGATTTACAAATTTGGAATAAATCTTGGTGTATTAACATAGAATGTAAAATTGCAGATAATTGGAGTCTAAAAAATTTGAAAGATTCAATAGATGAACAACTTATTGGTCGTTATTTAAAGTATCCTAAATATCAACACGGTATATTCTTGTTGGCTCGTATTCAGCGTGATAACTGGAGTAGATTAAATTTTGAAAAATTGATTGCAGAATTGCAACAATATGCCAATGCAACTAAATCTAGGGCAAGATATGACCATATTAAAGATATAAAAGTTATAGGTATCGATTATGCAATAAAGGATAAATGATATGAAAAAGTATCCTGTTGAATTTTTACGTACTCCAGCCGGAGAATTACAAATCCTTCGTGATTTTGCACCAGAACCTATGCCGGAATTTGATGGCGCCTCAGATACGTTTGAATATACTAAATGGCATTTGTATGACCGGGTTTGTGATGGAATCAAATCATTCTTGATATTGTTGGATAAACAGCAAATTTATGATGCCTTTATTATTGCAGGACATGTTATGGAAACCTGTGCAATGTTAAGTTATATCAAAGACGGCAAAACGAAGGAAGAACGGATAAATAATTTTTATAAATATACCGCTCGTGCTTATGCTGGAATAATGCTCGAAATTTTGAGAACGAGTGAAAGTTTAGAAAAAGATTCCGCATGGAATGCGTATACAGGATTCCTACAATTCTTTTATCCTGTTGGGGTCAATATTATAAAGGATACCAAAAATCCGAAACAAAAACATGAAGAGATTATCAAAAAGATAAATAATCGTCTGGGCACTAATGTGGAAAAGATAAAGCTTATAGAAAAAAACTATGAACGCCCGAATATAGAAGAATATTTGCGAACGTTTTCAGAAAATATAGACAGCGTAGATGAGCAAAGATTCAAGCATTTTTATCTTAAATACTGTGATTTTAAGCATACGAATGTATTAGCATGCCTTGAACGGCAAATACCTGATTATCAAATAGAAAGAGTTATTACTGTATTAGTAATTATTGTTACTTATCTAAGTATGGCAAAATTGGAGCCTTATGTGCACCTGGCTGGTATTTAATGCAATTATAAAATAATTATTCTATAAAGTTTTTGAGAAGACTTATTTAACTAAGTTGGTAATTCCTATGTTTTGAATATGGAACTCAATGGGGAATTTAAGTTTCTAATTTGTCCTACTTTTACAAATGTACAATCTCAATATCTGGGAATTGAGTGGCGATGTGTTCAGCGGC
>CALUVP010000035.1 GCA_944324215.1 Candidatus Gastranaerophilales bacterium
TGATATAATAAAGTAGTCAGAAAACGAATCAGGAATCCTAGTTATACAGCGAAGTCGCTAGGGTTTGCAAATAGAATGTTTTATAACAAAAACCGTACATCTACGGTATTATTTCAAGTGTATGGGGGCATTTTAATGGGGCAAACTGATAAAAAGAAATCAAAAGATTTTAATATTTACTATTTGAACTTTAGTAAAGTGTATGAAATTGCAATGATGATAAACAATGTCATACTTACAAAAATAGAAACCGACAATACAAGTAGTTTTGAGGAACAATACGGCTTCACTTCGTCAATTTCTGCACAAGGAACAAAGAAATTTTTAGATGGCATAAAGGCAGCGCTATCTTCAGAAACAAAAGAAACGGCCACATCTTCTACTAAGGTTGTAGAAAGTTTGGATGTTAAAACCACTAAATCGATTCTACTGCGCAGAGTAATTGAACAATGCGCAAATATTATTTCGTTTGCTGATTCTTCGGAAGGTGACCTAATAAAGATTGATCGTGTCAGATTGGAATTGTTTGATGAAGAAAGCTTACGACAATTCTTAATTCTAAGACGAGATGCCTTAAAAGGGCTTCGAGTTGAGGGTATGGAGGTAAACAACCTCATAAGTTCTATGCTGCAGGATTATTCATACATCCTAAAAGGCAAAGTGTATGACTCTGAATTTCAAAATGTAGTAGATGAAATAATTATTAAAATACCCATGGAAATTCAGACAGAGTTTGAAAATAAATATAGCATTGACGATCTGCTTATAGGACATGTTTCAGTGGTAGGCATATATAAAGGTGAAGTGGAAGAAGAATTCATCACATCGAACACATTTACTTATTTTCAGGAAATTGGTGAGCAACAAAGTTCGCAAGCGGAGGATGAAAAGAAAATTTTCAAGAGCAATGCAAAACCTACCACTAAAGTTACGAAAAAGTCCACTGCAACAGAAAAATATCATTTTATTGATACGCTTGCAATTATTCAAGATGTTGCATTCAAGTTGGAGGAAACCCCTGTACCCAAACTCCATTGGTGGAATAAATTTGGAATTTGGTTAAGTAAATTAAAAAGGGGGTAACGGCAAAGTTGTATACTATATTTATATATTCTGGAATTGACGAGCTAAGAAAAATACAAGCCAGCAGAGAAATATTTCCTTTTAAGTTTGTTGAAACGAAGGAACTTCTTGAGTATGATACCTCACGCTGCATTGACATAACCGCGCTGGTATATTTTCTGCAAACGAACAAGGCTGATTTATATGCAGCACAAATGAATCTTGAAAAAATGGATGAGGATACGGTTATAATTGTTGAAGAATCAGTGGCGGATTATGCACTAGAGTTGTTTCCATTTCTATTTTTTGACTACAAAGATTTTTTTGAAAAAAGTGCGGAGATAGAAAAAGCAGATATAGCTACTCTAGCCTGCTCCGGTGAAAGAAGAACACTATATAAATATAATAATGCAGATGAATTAAACATCATAATCGTTTATGCAAAAGAACATGATATTCCCATAGCAACGTTTTCTCAAGTTAATGGCATATTGCGTGACGATTTTGATCAATTTAATCGCTCAGAAAAATTAGCACTAATGGACTTGACGTCCTTGTCATATGCAATCGAGGATAATAAGAACCTTATATATCCGCTAGAACAGATTCTATCGTCGTTCTCTAATTTGAGTATTATTGCGCAAACAGCCCAAGTGGATGTGTTGTTAAAATATTTTCCGCTATTTTTTGATGCACAAGAACCAATTAAAAAATTACTTCCTGAATTATCAGTGATGCCGGAGGTGCCGGAGAAAAAATCTGTTTTAAAAGTTACCGAGTTGTCACATGATAAATTGTCCACATTCATCGAGGGGCTTAATCACAATTTAATTGGTCATAAATACTTTAAAGAACGCCTTCATCGCGCACTCAAAAATTTCATTTCTCTAAACAGGGTCAAGGAACAGAAAATATTGTCTATCTTCCTGTTCGGAGCATCTGGTATCGGCAAAACAGAAGTAGCAAGATTGTTTGCAGAAGGGCTCCAGGAAAATAGCTATTTAGCAAAAATTAATTTTCAAAATTATAGTAGTCAGGATGCATTAAATAGTTTAATTGGAAGTCCTGCAGGATATGTTGGGTGTAATCATGGAGAACTGAGTGAAAAAATTGAAAAAAGTTCAGTTGGGGTTTTGTTGTGTGATGAATTTGAAAAAACAACTCGGCCGGTATTTTCGTTCTTCCTCGAATTGTTGGAGGAAGGGAAATTTACTGATTCCATGGCAAGAGAATATAATATGGATGGCTATATTATTATTTTCACATCAAACATTCCTAATGAAGCCACATACAAAAAAGTTATACCTCCAGAGTTACAAACTCGTTTTGATTTAGTATGTGAATTTGAAGTGCCGACTGAATTAGAAAAGAATCAGTTCCTTGATTTGCTCTTGGAGAAAGCTACACAAAGGTATGCCAAGCAGTTTGAGAAGATTGTTTTAACAGACGCTGATAAAAGAAAACTATATGGGTTTGACTATTCAAAGATTACAGCATTGAGAGACATTAAACGAGTCTTTAATGACCGCCTTATGACTTTCTTTGAAGAAAAGGGAGTTGAATACTAGATTATTAAGAGCAATGTGCGAAGTTTTCTATTTAT
>CALUVP010000036.1 GCA_944324215.1 Candidatus Gastranaerophilales bacterium
GGAGAATTATTATTCAAAAAAGATTTATATAAAGAATTTTAACACAAAGATAATTACAAAAGAAAATGTAATAAAGGTTATTGAATATCTGATGTACAATAAGGACAGCGAGTAGCTTTTATAGGTATTGTTGAAAAACAATAAGGACATTCTTTTATTGTACTTTCTTGCTCCAAATTTTTTTGTTTACAAGCTTTTTCTCTTAACTTATTTATAGCTTTTATAAGAATAAAGACTGCACAGGCAACGATTAAAAAACTAATAATATTATTGAAAAATATTCCGTAATTCACTGTAACCGCTCCGGCATTTTGTGCTGCTTCTAATGAAGAATAATGAACTCCTCTCGGATAAATTTGTAGATACAAATTGGAAAAATTTACTTTACCAAGAATTAAACCTATAGGCGGCATAATTATATCTTTAACAAGAGAATCTACGATTTTTCCAAACGCGGCACCTATGATTATACCGACTGCCATATCTAAAACGTTTCCGCGTAATATGAACTCTTTTAACTCTTTAATAATATTCTTAAACATAATAAATCCTCAATTAGAAATGCTATCATATATTTTTTATTTTATAATTAGTAAGTTGTATAGAAAAGCAAAAAGTAAGGCGCGGGGATTTTTTAATCCCCGCGCCTTACTTCTTTATCATAAATTTAGTATCTTGCTAAATACCTGTCAATTTCCCATTGAGAAACATAAGTTCTAAATGAATCCCATTCAATATCTTTTGCGGTCATGAATTCATCTAAAATATGCTCTCCCAAAGCTGTTTTTGCAATTAATGACTTATCCATATAATACAAAGCTTCTTTCAGACTTCCAGGCAAAGATTCAATTTTCATTTTTTTTCTTTCCTTGTCAGAAAGCTTATAGATATTTGTTTCAACAGGTTTAGGCGGTTCGATTTTATTTCTAACGCCATCTAAACAAGCTGCTAAAATTGTTGCAAAAGCTAAATAAGGATTGCAGCTAGGATCCGGAGAACGAAGTTCTACTCTTGTTGAAATCCCTCTCTTTGCCGGAACTCTTAAAAGTGCGCTTCTGTTTGCTAATGACCAAGCCATATAAACAGGTGCTTCGTAACCCGGAACTAATCTTTTGTAGCTGTTAACAGTTGGGTTTAGAATTGCTGTTATACTTTTTATGTGTTTTAAAAGTCCGCCGATAGAATATTTTGCGGTATCTGATAGTTGATATTCACCATTTTCATCATAGAAAGCGTTTTTGCCGTCTTTAAACAATGATATATTGCAGTGCATACCGGAACCGTTAATTCCGAATACTGGTTTTGGCATAAAAGTTGCGTGTAATCCGTATTGAGCTGCTACAGCTTTTACTGCAACCCTGAATGTTGCAACGTTATCTGCTGTAGTTAAGATATCAGAATATTTGAAATCAACTTCGTGTTGTCCGTCCGCAACTTCGTGGTGAGAAGCTTCAATATCAAAATCCATTTCTTGAAGCGTGCTTACGATATCAGCACGAACAGCTTCGCCTAAATCATCAGGCCCTACATCGTAATAACCTGCTCTATCGTGAGTTTTTGTTGTAATGTGATCTTCATCGTCTTTTTCAAATAAGAAAAATTCAGCTTCAGGTCCAATGTTCATTGAAAAACCTAATTTTTGAGCTTCAGCCATTAATCTTTTTAAGTTACATCTAGGACAGCCCTCAAAAGGTGTTCCGTCTGCATTATAAATATCACAGATTAATCTTGCAGAGTTTTTGCCGTCTCTTTCTTGCCAAGGTAGAATTTGGAAAGTATTTTTGTCAGGATAGAAAAACATATCTGATGTTTCGATATTTCTAAAACCTTTAATAGAAGAACCATCAAGCATAATTTCGTTATTCAAAATTCTATCAATATGTTCCGAAGGTACTGCCATATTTTTAACTTGTCCGTTTATGTCAACGAATTGAAGTTTGATAAATTGAACATTATACTCTGTGATGAGTCTCTTGATGTCTGCGTCAGTGTAATTTGCGCCATTTAAAGGCTGATGTTGAAAGTCCATACATACCCTCCATTTTCTTAATAATAATTGTAATTTCTACACCAAAACTTTATGGTATATTATTTTTTCTAATCGGTCAATAGATTTGATATTAAGAATTTGTAAAGCGTTTTTTAAATATTTGTAACAAATAGTGGAAATAAATTTTTTTATTGATTAGAATATCTATTGGGTGTATAAGGAGGGGAATTTTTTAATGATGAATGCAAACAAGGTACTTTTACCTAATGACGTAAGAAAACTTTTAAATATAGATAATAAAGAGATAGTTGAGTTATGCAAAAAAACTGCAGTAACACCTAAAAAAGACCACAGAGGTCAAGTATATTTTTCAGTAGATGAAGTAAAGAAATTAAGAAATGCAAAATCCTCTACTATTGCAGGCATGAATGGAAAAGGAGTAAGTAAAGCTTTGGAACCTATGAAAACAACTAGCCCAAATGGCAACAAAAATGTATCATTACCCATGAACAAACCTAATTCACAAACTGTTGTTAATGGTTTATTAGAAACTCTTAATAAAATGGAAAATAATATAACTACATCTATGACAAAACTTATTGATGAAAAATTGGAAGGTATGGATGATGTGGTTTTGGAATTAGTAAGATGTAAGACAGAAAATGAAAATCTTAAGAATAAAGTTAACGAATTAAATAAGGAAAACTTTAAGCTAAAGAATGTATTGAATAGTTTTAAGCCTCTAATGTGTGGTTTTTATATAAAGAAAGAAGAAGATACAAACTTTATGTTATAAAACAAACCGTACCACAGGGGAAGGAAAGGTTAAGTAATGGCTGTAAAAGAAGAAGCAGCAGTTAACACTGCTGATGAAAGAAATAAAGCTTTAAAATTGGCGATTGAAAAAATTGAGAAAGATTTTGGTAAAGGTGCCATAATGAAGCTTGGAGATAAACCTGCTGTTAGTGTTGAGACAATACCAACCGGAGCATTAGCATTGGATGTAGCACTAGGTGTAGGTGGTATTCCTCGTGGTCGTATAATAGAAATTTATGGTCCTGAATCTTCAGGTAAAACAACTTTAGCTCAACACATTGTTGCTGAATGCCAAAAACAAGGCGGTATTGCAGCATTTGTTGATGCAGAACACGCACTCGATCCTGAATATGCAAGAAATTTAGGTGTTAATATTGATGAATTATTGATATCACAACCGGATACAGGAGAGCAGGCTCTTGATATTACGGAAGAATTGGTTCGCTCAGGCGCTGTTGATGTAATTGTAGTCGACTCTGTTGCAGCACTTGTTCCTAAAGCTGAAATTGAAGGTTCTATGGAAGATCAACAAATGGGACTTCAAGCAAGATTGATGTCTAAGGCGTTGAGAAAATTAACCGGTATTATTGGTAAAACGAGAACTACGGTTATTTTTATTAACCAATTAAGACAAAAAATCGGTGTTATGTACGGTAATCCTGAAACTACAACAGGTGGTAATGCCCTTAAATATTATGCTTCAGTGCGTTTAGAAATTAAGCGTGTTGAAGGTTTGAAGGGTGACGGAGAAGAAATCGGAAACCATGTCAGAGTTCGTATTTTGAAGAATAAAGTGGCTCCGCCTTTCAGAACGGCAGAGTTTGATATCATTTTTGGAAAAGGAATTTGCAAAATTGGCAATATCCTTGATGTAGCTGTTGATTTGGATATTGTTAAGAAGGCGGGTTCTTGGTTTAGTTTCAATGATGATAAGTTGGGACAAGGAAGAGATAAAGCTAAAGAATTTTTGGCTGCTAATCCTGAAATTTTAAATCAAGTTGAAACTCTTGTTCGTGAAAAACTTGTGAACAATTAATAGGTGTATCCCTCTGATTTTAATAGTATTGAAGTTTTTGTTGACAAAAATTTATTAATATGGTATAAAGTTATTGGGGTAAATGTATATTTTTGAGTCTTGCACACACTGCAAGACTTTCCTTTTGGGAATATTCTATTGATTAACGAGGTATGATATATCCCCAAACAGGTTTACTGTCACAATTTTTTAATAAACAGATGTAGGTTATTCTTATTTTTTTACATTTAGGTATTTTGAGATAACCTACTCCATATACAATTGATGATATAAAATTATCTCCGATTTTTTGTTCATATTTGTCAATATGCTCATCTTTAGATATAATTTTCACTTTTGTATTATGTTCTTTTGAATATACTTCTTCAAGATAATCACTATAGCATGTTGCACTTACATTGAGTGTTGAAAATAAAACGATTAATAAAAAAAGCTTTCTCATAGGACAAATGATAACATAAATTATTTAATGATAAAATAGTCACTTTTTACTATAATGAAATTTATTAATTAAAAATGTACAAACTAGCAAATTTTCTATTTATGCGTTTTATGATATTACAAAGAAAGGAAATATATAATGATAAAAATGCGAACTTTAGGTTTTGAACCAATGAGACAAATTCCGAAACGGAGTAATGTTAAGCGTATAAAATATGCTGCTGCTGGTGGAGGAGGTGGCGGTGATGATGATCCTATAAAAGAACTTATTAAAAAAATATATAAAAATATTAAAAAAGAAATGCCAATGGATGTTGTTAATAAGATAAATGAAAAAGTAAACAATAGAATTGATAATATGAAAAATTTTTTCAAATCATCTTATAATATAAACAAATAGAATTATCAGAAAAGTAGTTAAATATTAAAAAGCTTTGTATAGATTTGTTATTTGTACAAAGCTTTAGTTAATATAATGGTTTGTTATATAATTCTTATAGTTAATTAGATTAATGATTATAATAAAAAATAGAGTTTTATAATATATCAAGGTAGAAATATGAGTAATTATTATGAATTGAAAATTTCAATAAATCCAAATATAGAAGAAATAGTATCTGATATATGCTTTTCAAATTTTGATTGTGAGGGGATAGTATTAGCAGAAGAGGCTTACAAAGATTTGGAAATGACTTCTACTACTCGCGGTACACTTAGGGTTTTTTTGAGTAATATAAAAAATAATCCTTTAGAGATATTAAAAACGGAGCGTGAGCTTTTAAAAGAGCGCGGTTTTACAGATGAAGAGCTCGGAAGCTGGGAGATTTCGGTTGATGAAAAGGAAAATCAAGACTGGTCAAAGAAATGGAAAGAAAAATGGACCGTAACTCACGTAACGGATAAGGTTGCAGTTGTTCCGAGCTGGCTTGAATATACCCCTAAGAAAGGTGAAATTACAATAACTCTTGATCCCGGTTGTGCGTTTGGAACAGGAACACACCAAACAACACAACTTTGTATGAAAGCCTTGGAAAAATACATGCCACAGGGTGCTGTTGTAGCAGATATCGGTACAGGTTCAGGAATTCTTGCGATTTATGCTATGAAATTAGGTGCCAAATCCGCTTATGGATGTGATATTGATGAAACTGTAATTGATGTTTGCAGAGAGAATGCAAAGATTAATAACGTAGATTGCACTTTTGAAATTAATACCGCAGATAAAATTACGGAAAAATACGATTTTGTATGCGCAAATATTCTCCATAATATTCTTTTTGAAATAATGGGTGATTTAAAAAACATTATGAAAGATACTGCAAAAATGTCGTTAAGCGGTATTCTTAATGAGAAGAAACAGGTTGTTTTGGATGCAATAAAAAGAGAGAATTTAAAAATTATTGATACAATAACTCAAGATCAATGGATTTCTTATGTTGTAGAAAAATAATTCTCCAATTGACCTCCCCTTTTGTGCAATGAAAATATGTTAAATCAATTTAGAATATAAATATGATTGATTTAACTTGGTATCACACATTAACAAAGCCTATGTTTACGCCTCCAAGCGGTGTATTCACTCCGGCTTGGGTATTTTTGTACGTATTAATAATTGTTTCGCTTTTGATTTTTATAACGGCGAAATCCCCGCTTTCGAAAAAAGAAGGTTACATCTATTTTGGGCTTCAAATGCTTTTTAACATACTCTGGACTCCAGCTTTTTTTGTATTAAAAAATCCAGCTCTAGCATTTGGTGTTGTTATTGTTTTAGATATTTTGGCATTTTTAAATATAAGAGAATTTTATAAAATTTCAAAACTTTCAGGCTTTCTTTTAATCCCATATTTTCTTTGGTTAATATTTGCTACTTACTTGAATGCAGGAATATTGTTTTTGAATTAACAAAGCAAAAAGACCGATTAAGTATCGGTCTTTTTTATATATACTAACTTCTACACATATTATTTTATTACTTACGTAAGAAATCAGGGATTTGAATATCAGAGAAAGACGACATAGTAGGTGCTTTAGGCTGTTGCTGGTTATTGAAAGCACCGGAGAAGAATTCAGCCGCGCTAATAGAACGATTTTCAACTTTTTCTTCAATAGGCATTTGAGATTTGAGTTCAAAACCTGTTGCGATAACTGTAATTTGGATCTCACCCTGAATATTGTCATCAACGACAGCACCGATGATAACTCTGGCATCATCAAGAACAGCATCATTGATAATATTAGTAGCATCAGTAACTTCGTGAAGCGTCATATCAGGACCTCCTGTGATGTTAACGATAACACCAGACGCACCATTGATAGAAGTTTCAAGAAGTTGAGAGTTAATAGCGATTTTAGCAGCTTCGATAGCTCTGCCTTCGCCAGTACCGCGTCCGATACCCATAAGAGCAGAACCAGAGGCAGCCATAACACTCTTAACATCAGCGAAGTCAACGTTAATTAAACCTGGTATAGTAATTATATCAGAGATACCTTGAACACCTCTTAGAAGAACTTCATCAACAACTATGAAAGATTCTTGAAGAGAAACTCTTCTGTCAACGACATCAAGCAATTTGTCGTTTGGAATAACGATAAGAGCATCAACGGATTCTCTGAGTTTTTCTAAACCTTGTTGAGCTTGGTTTTGTCTTCTCTTACCTTCAAAAGAGAACGGTTTAGTAACAACACCGATAGTTAAGATACCTAAATCCTTAGCGATTTTAGCAACAACAGGAGCTGCACCAGTACCTGTTCCACCACCCATACCAGCCGTAACGAAAACCATATCAGCGCCTTCAATAGCACTTGTAATTTCTTGTTGTGCTTCTTCGGCAGCCTTTTCACCAACTTGAGGTTCACCGCCGGCACCAAGACCATTTGTTAATTTTGCACCAAGTTGAATTTTATTTTTACATACTGAGTAATTTAATACTTGCAAATCAGTATTCATTAACCAAAATTCAACACCTGTTAAACCTGATTTAATCATTCTGTTAACAGCGTTACCGCCACCACCGCCAACACCAATTACTTTAATCTTAGCAGGGCTTATGCCTGGAGCTGGCTGCATATTCATATTATCTGATGATTGAATATTTTCAATATCTTTTCTTCCAAAAATATCTGGTCCTAAATTGTCCACGACTATTCCTCTTTTTTCTTTATATTAACTATACTATACCACTATATTATCATACTATTTTAAATAGAAACAAATGTAAAGTTATTAGAGTCAAATTTAATATAAATTTACATGACGAAACCATGTAGTATCAAGGTTTAGGCGCTTTTTTTGTTGGTAATTTAAGTCTAAGATTAAGAAATGTAAAAAATTATGAAAATAATTAGCAAAAAATAGTATCATAAGTTTTGTGATGATCAGAAAGTGATAATAAATGTCTGCATTTGGTGATTACAAGTCATATAAGCAATATGAGCCTTCATATCAAGGTTGGTATGATGAGCGCGAATATATTGATGCCAAGCGAATGGAGTATTTGCGTCAGAATCCTGATAAGATTAATAATGATGATATTCAGCGTGGCAAAACATTAATTCACGCAATAGATGTAATGGATGAATATTCACAAAAGCGTGCGGAGGATATGGAGGTTGCGGCTGAAACTGCTGTAGGTTATGGTTTGGACGCTGCAATATTTGGTGGAGCCGCTTTGGGTGGTGTTATAGGGAATTTAAAACCTGTAAAGGGAGTAATTAAAAAATATTTTGGTAATGGTAATTATACAAAGCTCATTACAAGGGGATTACCTATAGGAGTTGGGGCTATAGCAGGTGTAATAGCTGCATTTCCTCTTTTTGCTTGGGCTGCAAAAGCCGAAGTTGCAGCATCAAGACGTGGAAGATTTGAGGCAATGCGAAAGGATTTAAAAAATCCGAAAATTTTTGCAATTTTAAATGAAAATCAAATTAATGCAGCACAAGAAAATGCTAAAAATGTAATTCTTCCTAATGAAAAACAATCTCATTTTCAACTGGGTGAAGGTCTTAAGGCCCTGAAAGAAATGGCTGCAGACAGCAAAGAATATAAAATTCAGAAAAAACAATTTGACTTGGAACTTTTGGAGGCAGAGAAGCATTTTAATGACAAGATGACTCCTGAGGAGATTTTGAAAGCTAAGAAAAATCAGCAGCTTTTGACAAAATTAGTTGAAAAAATTGATATATCTTCTCAAGATTATGCTGAAAATACAGAGCTTGCGACACAAGCCCTTGTTACCGTGACATTGGCTCTAGGAACATTCTTTAACTTTGTATTGAGCAAAGCTTTAAAAGCTTGCAAAATTAAAGCTGAAGCTAAGATAATGGCAATTTCTCAAATAGTTTCTGTTGCAATACCAGTTGTGTTATCAATAGTTTCTGCTCAAGTTCAAAAACAAGCTTCAAGGGTGGGACGATTTAAGATAAAACAAGACTTATTAAAAAATCCGGAAAAGCTTGTTTATGTGTCTGATAATGACGCAGAAACAATTAAGGATGTTACTGTAAATAAAGATAAAAAAGATAATATATTTCAATTTTTAAAATACGCTTGGGAAAATAACAAGGAATACAATCAATATAAAAAAACTGAAGCAAGAGAAGAAGAAAAATTTTATAAAGCATTAGAATCTATAGAGTTAACTCCTAAGCAGATTAAGGATGCAAAAATTCTTCAGAGAAATGTGTTTAAAACATTCAATAAAGTGGATGAAAAATCACAAAAATATTCAGAAAGTGTAGAAGCATTAGGTCAGGCGCTTTCAATTCCGATTTCATTGTTGTTTGCAGGATTAGGTGCTGCTTTTGGTACAAAATATCTTGTCCAATCAGCTAATCAAAAATCTAAATTACAAATGGCATCAAATATGAGTAAATATATAGGAATAGTTCTTTTAAGTACAATTCCTTCAATTCTTTTAAATGCTTATATAACAAAAGAGCAGAAAAAAGCTTCAAGAATAGCTAATATGCTTGCTATAAATGAAATGCAAGATTATAGGTTTTTTAGATAAAATGAATGTAAAATTTCTTAACATATTGTCTTAAAGCTTCATTCTAAGCTAGTATAGACTTGGGATAGCAGTATTTTAAGAGAGGGAGATTTTATATAAAACTCGAATGAGCTTTAAAAAAATAAGAGAAATGATAACTTTAAAACAAGCTGTCATGATTGTTTTGTCAGCTTTTTTGAGTTGTTCAACGGTATATTCCGCAACGGATTTCTCTTATTTTAGTATGAATTCATCTAAACCAGTCAAATTAGTTAATCCGCTTTATCTGGATGCTTCCAAAACAACAAAGCCTGTTATTAAGATTATAACTCCTTATAATGGTGAATTAAATGAATCAGATTATTTTTCTTCGACTATTGATGAAAATGAATTGCCACCTATAGAGGAAGAAGTTCGGAAAATTGAAAAATCGGATTTGGAGCGTAAAAATTTTGAAATAAAAGAAGAAAACGAAACTATAAACGACTTTTTTGCTCCGCCAGATAGTGTTGTAGAAAAAGAAATTCAGAGTATAGAAAATTATCTTGAAGAAGATGAAGATAACGATATTTATGCAGCGGGTGTAAATTCTTCCTCTGATGTGGATTTAGAAGGAAAAATTGTTAATAATATTTATTTTGAAGGACTTAAGACAATTAATCCTGAAAGCATAAGAAATCAAATTAGAACACAATCGGGTTCTGTGTTTAATGAAGATTTGCTTCAGCAGGATTTGCAGAGAATATATTCAATCGGATTTTTCACCGATAAAATGGCAATAGAGCCTGAAATTAACCTTGACGGTACTGTTAATTTAAGATTTATTCTGGAGGAAAATGTTCTTGTTACAGATGTTTCGGTCGTTGGCAATACTGTAATTTCGTCAATGGAGTTAATGCCGTTTGTTACTTCGCTTCAGGATTTACCGCAAAACATTACCAACATAAATGAGGCTATTGATAAAATAAACAACTATTACCATACAAAAGGTTATATTCTTGCAGGAGTAAATTCTGTAGATGATAACGATGACGGAAATTTAATATTCAGTATATCAGAAGGCGTTATTGATAAAATCCTGATTGAAGGAAACAAGAAAACTAAGGATTATGTAATTGAAAGAAATATAATGACTCAGCCGGGTACGGTTTATAATGAAAATTACTTGAAAGAAGATTTATCCAGAGTTTATTCTACAAAAATATTCAAGGAAGTAAATCGCGAAATTTATCCGAGTGAAACAGAGGGTGAGTATAATGTTAAAGTAGTTGTAGAAGAGGATAGTCCCAATAGTTTAGCTTTGGGCGGAGGTATCGATAACGGGCTCGGTGCTTTTGGTTCATTAAGTTATACAGAAAATAACTTCTTAGGACGGGGGCAAAAATTATCATTATCAGGGATTTTAGGTTCTGGTATTTTATTAAGCGATGCTTCGATTAAAAACCGTATGAATTATCAACTGGAATTAAGCTTTTTTGAGCCTTATTTTCTAAATGCTGATAATTCGCTTTTAAGCAAATTATATTACCGTGATTTTGGAAGCTGGCAAGTTCCTTTGGCGATTGAAAGAAGATTTGGCCTGAGTACAACAGTTGAACACAAAGTTCGAGGATACAACAACCTTTCAACAAATTTTACGGCAGGATTTGAAAATATAAGCCTAAGTGAGGGGGATTTTAATAAAATTTCTCAGATGTACGCTCTTAGGAATTTGGATATAAAGAATAGAGCAAAAGAATTAACCGGCGGATTTTTTATAAATCTTGCTCCTGGAGTTAAGTACAGTACTTTAGATTCTGATGAAAATCCAAGAGAGGGTATTGTTGCTAGTGCTAAATTTATGGAAGCGCTTAGTTTGAGTGATTTTAAGAACACAAATGGACGACTCGCAGGCGGAGTTACTAAGTATTTTCCTGTAAGAAAGAAATCTTCATTCTCTTTGACAGCAAGAGGCGGGGTTAAAGTCCACGGTGACGATATGCCTGAAGTAATGGCGTTTAGACTTGGAGGACCTTATTCCATAAGAGGTTTCAGAATGAGCGGAGTCGGAACTGGAGATTCATTTATTATGGGCTCAGCCGAACTCGCTACTCCTCTGCCTTTTGTTGACAGGCTAAAGTGGGAATTTTTACACAAAATGCGCTTAACTTTCTTTGTTGACGCGGGTAAAGTATTTGATCCTACAATCTCGAGCGAATTGTATGATAGACCTCTTAGCGCAATTACTGCAGGTATTGGGTTAAGAGTTTATGTTCCAGGTGTCGGCCCTATTTCTATTGATTATGGTGTTCCTATTACAAATCCAGGGGATTACGGCTCTAGGGGCGGATACTTTACTTTCGGTACTGGAAGTATGAATACTTATGGTTGGTAAAGGAGTTTTAGGTAATGAAAAAAATTATTCTTATTCTAATATTATTAACAATTACAGCACCGGTTTTTGCAGGCGGCGTGGGATATATTAATTATGACAAAGTCATACAAAATTATCAGTTTGCAAAGTCTACGCTGAGAGAAATTGAAACTAAAAATAACGAAATTCAACAGTATTTGCTTAGTAAAGAAAAAGAGTTTGCGCAAATAGAATCTGCCGTTCAGAAAAAGAAGTTTGAAGAGACGGTGAGAATAGAACTTAAGGCAAAGGAAAATGCTTTTAATGCTTTTAGAGAAAAAAGAGAAGAAGAAGTTTATTCAAGAATTCATGCTGTAAGTGAAAAAATAAGATTAGAGAAAGGACTGGATGTGGTATTGGACTCCAGAAGCGTTTTCTCGGGCGGATTAGATATTACAGATATAATGATACAAAAACTTAATAGTAATTCTAATTAAAACTTGATTTCTGATGTTAGAGTTTTATAATAGTTGAGTAATAATATCGGGATGTAGCAGGGTCTCCCGTACGCAAAGTTGCCAGTGGCAAGTTTGCGGATGGGGCAGGCGAGTAGAAAGTCATAGACTTGAACGAGCCGTTTAGAAGATATACCAAACTGCGATTCTTGAGAAAAACAATTCAATAAAGCAATATCGGGATGTAGCAGGGTCTCCCGTACGCAAAGTTGCCAGTGGCAAGTTTGCGGATGGGGCAGGCGAGTAGAAAGTCTAAGACTTGAACGAGCCGTTTAGAAAATATACCAAACTGCGCTCCCT
>CALUVP010000037.1 GCA_944324215.1 Candidatus Gastranaerophilales bacterium
GCGGCGTTTGTTTTAAAGTCATTATAAACACCTGAAAAAATTCTGAAATATTTTGAATTATATGATTCTACTTTGTATATAGTTATATTAGCCATTATTATTCTCTTTATAAATCAATTAAATGTTCCATCTTATCAACTTTTGTGTGAATATATCTTTCATTATATTTATTAAGAGGAGTTTTAAGTGCAACTCTTTCAACAATTTCAAGACCGTAACCATTTAGTGCGATAATTTTTGTCGGATTATTTGTTATTAATTTAAACTTAGTATAACCTAAATCTCTTAAAATTTGAGCACCTATTCCATAATTTCTTAAGTCTGGCTGGAACCCTAAAGAAATATTAGCTTGAACAGTATCTTCTCCTTGTTCTTGAAGTGCATAAGCTTTTATTTTATTTACAAGACCGATACCTCTGCCTTCGTGTCCTCTAATATATACTAGGGCTCCTTTTCCATAATTTTCAATCAATCTTAAAGCTGCTTCAAGTTGATTTTGACAATCACATCTTTTTGAATGAAAGATATCACCTGTTAAACATTCGGAGTGTACTCTTACCATTGGGATTTTATCCGAACCGTCATCTTTGACGATTGCAACTTGATCAATACCTCCGAGTTTATTAGTATAGCCGTATACTTTAAAATCTCCGAAATCAGAAGGAAGATTCGCTACGGCATCTCTTTTCATAAACATTTCTTTTTGTAATCTGTATTCAATTAATTGCGCTACAGTTATGAATTTTAGATTGTGCTTTTTTGAAAATTCAACAAGATTATCTCTTCTTGCCATTGTACCGTCTTCATTAACAATTTCGCATATAACAGCAGCCGGAGTTAAACCTGCTAAACGAGCTAAATCAACAGAAGCTTCAGTATGACCAACACGCTCTAAAACACCACCTTTTCTTGCAATTAAAGGAAAAACGTGTCCAGGACGTGATAAATCGGAAGCAACAGAATCATTTGCAACTGCAACTTCTATTGTTTTTGCTCTGTCATAAGCACTTACACCCGTTGTAACACCGTATTTTTTGACGGCATCTATACTTTGAGTAAAAGCTGTTCCTTTTGGATCTGTATTATTGCTTACCATTTCAGATAATCCGAGTTTTTCTGCTTTTTCTCTGGTTAAAGCAAGACATAAAACTCCTTTGCATTGTGAAATAAGAAAATTAACAATCTGTGGCGAAGCAAATTGGGCAGGGACGATTACATCTCCTTCGTTTTCTCTGTCTTCATCATCTGCAACTATAATAGGCTTTCCATTCCTAAAATCTTCAATGGCTTCTTCTATTGTATTAAATTTAATTTCGCTCATTTTATATAAATCCATTCTCGGCTAAGAAACCGTAGTTAATCCTACTTGTATTATCTTTTGAAGTTAAAATTTTTTCAACATATTTGGCGAATAAATCTGTCTCAATGTTTACAAAATCACCTTCTTTAAGTTGTGAAAGATTCACTTCTTTTAATGTTGTAGGGATAAGTTCAACCGAAAAAATCTCATTATTTACTGATGCGATTGTTAAGCTCACTCCATTTATTGCAATTGAGCCTTTGTAAATTATATATTTAGAAAAATTTTTTTGTATTTTAAAATAGAATTCTTTTGAAAAACCGTCTTGTTTCGCGTATAAAAATTCGGCCAAGCAATCAATATGTCCTGAAACAATATGTCCGTCTATTCTTGTGCTCAGAGTTAAAGCTCTTTCTAAATTTACAGAATCATTAACTTTTAACTTTTTATAATTAGTAACCTTTAGTGTTTCATTGGAAGCCTGAACGGTTATATAGTCTTTTCCATACTTTACAACTGTTTGACAAGCACCATTTATTGCAACACTGGCACCTTCTTTTATGTCTGATAATATTTTATTACAGGTTACCGTAATTTCCATTCCATTAGAGGAAATACTATAGCTTCTTATTTTGCCTTGTTCTTCAATTAATCCTGTAAACATAAAGAAAGTTTATCATAAAAGAATACCTTAAAAAATTATAGTTATGATTATTATTACAATTTTTAATTATAAATTTAATATTGTTGTAAAGTTGAAAGAAACATAATACAATATTGGTATAAGTGCTTGAAAAACAGCTAAAATAAGGAGTTCTAATGGCGATAGCATATTTGTGTTTGGGTTCTAATATAGGAGATAAAGTAGGTTATGTTCAACAAGCTGTTAAAATGCTTACAGCTACAGGAATGGTGACTATTGTAAGATCTTCTGCTTTATATGAAACAGAACCCTGGGGAAATAAAGATTTAGATTGGTTTGTTAATGCTGTTATTGAGGTAAAAACAAAATTATCGCCAAGGGAACTGCTTGATTTATGTAAAAATACAGAAATTCAAATGGGTAGAAAGATAGTTGAATCAGATAAATATGAAGCTAGAATTATAGACATTGACATTTTGTTTTATGGCGATTTGATTGTAGATGAACCTGATTTAAAAATTCCTCATGAACATCTGCACGAACGAGCATTTGCACTTGTTCCATTGTTAGAATTAATTCCTGATTATGAGCATCCAAAGTATAAAAAATCTCTTTTGCAACTGCACGAAGAATTAGAAACATTGGATGATGTATTTTTGTATGGTACAAGAGTCGATATATAAAAATATAGCTATAGTTGGTTGTGGTGCAGCAGGAGGTTTTTTATCAGTTTTACTGTGTAAAAATCCTTATAATAAAGTAACTGCGTTTGATATAAATGAGCCTTTTACAAC
>CALUVP010000038.1 GCA_944324215.1 Candidatus Gastranaerophilales bacterium
TTCAAATCTTCGCTTTTCTTGAAATCAGCTGAAAAATTTGCAATCTGAAATAAAATATCTATTCCGCACATTGCAACAGCAATATTATTAACACACCTTAAATCCAATGCAGAATTGAATTTTAGAACAAATTTAATGTTGTTTTGCAGCATATTTAAAAGTTTTTCTTTGTCTGCGTACCATTTCAAGACTTTTGGTAACACACAGGAAAGATATTTTTCTCTAATAGTATTTAGTTTGCTTGCTTCTTCAGGATTAAAATCTTTCTTGTAGAACTCGGTGTACATTAACCTTGTAGCAGTTTGTTGGTTTCTGTAACTTTTGTCATTACTCGCAAAATTCAAAACACCATTAACCGCACGAACATCTTGTTCCTTACCATAGCCACTCATTCGTTTTCTTGCATTCCTGTCATAAACCGCCTTGACAGTTGTTTCAAGATTGGTTTTCATATAACCTTCGATTTCTGCATACAGAACAGGGACATGTCTGTAATATTCCATATTATGCAGTAAGTTCATTGAAGTATCATTGCCGCTGCTAAGAAACCTGACATTAAAGCCAAACAAATACGCAATTACAATCAATAGATTGCTTTTTCCACTTGCTGCTTCACCATACATAAAGTTAACCGGAAAGCCCATTGTTTTGCTAAACATTATATCTACGAAAGGGCTCATCAAAGCTATTCCAAGATTTAAAAATGGTTCAGCTTTGTTGCCGTAAGTTCGTGTAATATTAACAAACAGGCATTTACTGATTAACTCATCTATTGAACTTGATGTTTGGAAAAACTCCGCAATTAACTCATTATCTTTGTTCTGTTCAATGAATTCCTGATAGGATATTTGCGGTATATACAACTCCGGTGCGTACATTCCTCTATCTATTTCAAGAGCAATAGAGTTATTATTATCAACCTGAATAATACCTGTTGAGTTTGCCATCGGTAATAAAATATTACCGTTTTCTAAATCAATACCTGCATTTTTATAAAGCCAATACGATTTGTTTTGATGAACAATAAATGATGGGTTTTTGAAGATATTCAGTTCTTCCGGAATATTATTTAATTCATCAAGAATAATGTTTTTAAGTTCAGTTTCTTTTAAGCAATGTAGATGAACACCACCTTCTTTTAAGATATCGTGCAGATTTCTCAAATCTAACAGTTCTTTCTGGGTTAATATTTTGGGATTTGAAGTTTTATTTCCAATCTTTGATACTACTTCAAGCCTGTATTCTTTTTGATTATCAAATCGAAAAGAGTTAAAAGCTACTGTTTTCGGGATTTCTAATGTAAAATTTGACTTGCGGACATAGGTCAATTTTTTGTCTGCTGAATCGTACTTTACGTAAAAATAACTGCCTTTGTATGGGTAAATTCCCTGTTCAAAAAACTCCATTATAGCAGTATGTTCTGGTAACACATCAACTACAACTGGTCTATCAAGTTTAATGTTCGGGTGTTTTAGATATAGTTTTAGAATTGAATCAGGCGACAGTTTTATATTATTTTCTAAAACATTTTCAGTTATTCCATGCTTTTGAATATATTTATATAAATCAGTAAAGTCATTGATGTATTCACTAATTCCATCCAATTTACCCAAATTAAGATTGTGAAACACAAGAGGGATTTCTTGCTCTATTTTTTTAGCCGCTTTTTTACCAGCAACATCGTTATCCATGTTGATAATTCTTCGCTCAAACTGGCCTAAATAGTCTGTATGAGGTTTGAGAGCTTTTGCAGTGTTACCTTCGCCATTGGTATTAGTAATAACTTGACAGTAGTCTTCTAAATTATGTCTTTTTAGATACTCACAAGCTGCATATCCGTCTTTTAGCCCCGCACATATAATAACATCCTTTAGGTTTTTAGGATTATTTATTTTTAACAAGCATTTCTCTGGATTATCAGCATATCCCTTTGTTTTGGATAAAAACTTGAATTTACCTTTGTTGTTTTCCGGAATACGAATTTCATAACCCGTAATAGTGTCGTCAAGTGCCACCATAGGTAATAAGAAAACATTGTTTTCCGTATCATAACCGATTTTGCATTCTTTTATTGTTTCTTCTGTTAAGCCTGTATTTTCTTTTACAAGCTCTAACATTTCCTTATTCTTGAACAGGTTTGATGAATACTTATCAACGCTGTTTGTGTCATACTTTGTGCTGCTAAACTTTTTGTAAAGTTTCTGATTTTGTTTCCTTTCTTTGATAATTGCCTGTGCAAGTTTTTTTCCATGCTCGTTATTAACACAGGCTCCGCAAAAGAATCCTTTATCAGGGCTGAAATGAAGATTATCCTCATGTCTATCGTGTCCTTCTGCTGAACAATATGGACATTTCCCTTGATATTGATTTGTACCTTTCTTTTTTAAGCCATACCCTAAATGTTTTTCTACTTCTGAAATTTCAAACTTACTAACATTTGCCATTTTTTGTCCCCCTTTTTTTATTTAGTAACTTATTCATAATTACGTATCTAAGGTGACATTTCACTCGACGTGACCGTGACATTTGCGTGACATTTATTTAACAGAAGTGATGATATATTTTTCAGAAATTACATCTAAGTTAATTTTATATTTACCGTTAATTTGAACAAGAACATTTTCCGTGATTCCAGCCTTAAGAAAAGCTTTTCGGATTCGCTCAATTCTTTTTCGAGCAGTATCTGACGCTGCCCCATTCCCACTATAATCAATAACAATCCGATGTAATTGATTTGGATTTTCCATCAATTCAAACATTGTTTCGTAAAGAACCGGCGTTAAATTAATATCTACCCCTTGAAAGCGTAAAATATATTTGGATTCAGTTTTTCGCAAGTATAAACACTTGTTATAAAATGCTTCCGGTCCAATGATATCAAATTCTAAATCTTGTAAATATTCTTCATATCCTAAAAAATTGATAGCCATAACATTTCCTTTCTTTTTTTGTGATAAAACTTGACATTTTACCATTGTACCACTTGTCTTCTAGTTAGTTATAAGACATCATTGTCTATACTGATAAAAAAAATGAGATATAGGCACAGATGTCTATATCTCAAAAAAAATTAAACTTATATAAAAATGTCTATATTATTTCAAGCAAATAGATTTATATAATTGTCAGAACATTTACGGTCTTTCTGATTATGTATAGCAGAATCAGTAAATTTAGGGGCGCCGATATTAAAATATGAAATAATCAATGTTTTGTCGTTAGAATACTTAATCTATTCCAAGAGCATTTTTTATTACTATTAACATTACTACGAGCAGAAAAAATAAAATGCCAACGGTTTTATCACTCAGTTTTTCTCGTGTGGCAAAGTACATAAAAAAATAGAGCAGGGCACAACCCATTATAAAAAATATAAATCCTGTCATTCTATTTAGTCCTCTTTAACTTTATAAACATAATTACCATAGGATAATGTGCACATACCAAATATTTCTGTGGTATTTCCTTTCATATCTGTTATTTCAACAATTACTGATATATAATTAGGTTCGCCCTCAATAACTTCTCTATTCTTTATATAATTATCTTTTTTAATTTCAACTTGCTTGATTTTTATGCTTTTAACCTTAATGCCCTTGTAGTATTCATGCGACATTAACATTTCAATATTAGGATTAATTTCTAATGTTGTATGTATAACGGTGTCCTTAGTTTTTGCTTGCGGAGTGGTAAGAATCAAAATTACTTGATATAAATCAGAAATATTTGAGCCACTTTTGATATCATACCAATCATAATATTTTTTTCTCTTTATAACCTTTTGATTTTTAGGGTCAAATAATTTAACTTCACT
>CALUVP010000039.1 GCA_944324215.1 Candidatus Gastranaerophilales bacterium
AAACGCCTTTACCTAAAAATTCGGTCCTCACGTTGTCCCTGAGTTCTTTTGCCTCATAAATTCCTGTAGAAGCACCAGATGGAACAGAAGCTCTTCCAAAAGAACCGTCCAAAAGTTTTACATCTACTTCAACTGTTGGATTTCCTCTTGAATCCAGAATTTGTCTCGCCTTTATATCTTCTATTTCACACATTTTATAATCCTCCTTTTGAAATTAGAATAAATAAATGTGTAACTTAAAGCTATTCTACAATATGGCAATTTATATTAAGTTTTGTAAAAATCATAAAAATAAAACTAAAGTTTTTATAAAATTTGCCGATATATAAGTTAAGTCACAAAAATTAAGGAGCATAACATGAGTGGATTTAATGGGATTAATCAGTTTGGAAGTCTTACTGTAAACGGTCAAAAACTAACTTTCGAGGATTTTGACAAGGACAAAAACGGAGAGATTAGTAAAGACGAATATGACGCATTATTAAAAGAAGTTAAATTAGATTCTGTTGAATTCACTTCTATTGATACGAATGGAAATAATACTATATCAGAAGAAGAGCTTGCTATTTTTGAACAAAAAAGTCTAATGCAAGAAGCAGTTAATAACATGTCCAAAACAATAAGTTTCGATTTTGCCGGTAAAAGTAGTTATCTTTCAGAACTCAGTGATGCTTTCAAAGGCTCAATTAATGATTTTGCCTCTAATTACACTGGAGATATCGCAAATATGGCAAGTGATTTTGAAACAAAACTGCCAGATATCTACCAAGAAATTAAAAATAATATTTTAGCCAATGACTCTGACACAATAAAATCAAATATTCTAGATCAAATATATACAGAACTCACTAGCACTGAATTTACTAAGAATGAAAGTGGAGAGTCTATAAATGGAAATACTTTAACTAAAAATGCAGCTAAGAGAATTGCAAAAGAACTAGAAGCTGAAGCTGACAATTTCATTAAAGAGTATAGTGGCAATAATCTTGCAGAAGATTTAAAAACACATCTTGAAGAATATATGAATAAGTCTGATGCTGAAAAGTTATCAGAAGCAGCAAAAGCTTTTTCTGAAGGTGCAAATTCTTTCGGAGCAATGATTGATAATGGGGCGGACCTAAATAATTTAAAAGAATATGCAAAAGAATTTTTACTTGCAGCACTTAATAATGGGGTAACTGTAAAATTAGGCGGGACTACAATTAAAACAGAAACTGCTATTACAACAGCACTTAAAAAATTTACAGATGGTGATGAACTAAAAGCTGCAATGGAAGAAATTATAGCAGGTCTCAATACTGCCACACTAAAAGAAAGTATTATTGCAGAAGAGAATCAAAAGACTTTAGACGAAGCTGAAAAAGCTTTCGTAGATATAAAAGGTTCTGAATATCAAGTTAACGTTGGTTTAATAGATTATTCAACAATCCCTGGCTACTTTGAAAATACACAAATTCATGAAAGAGGTAAAGGTTGGGGAGGGTCAAAAGATTTAGCTTTTGCGAAAGGTCAAGAAATCCTCAACAATGAAAGCTTAAAAAACCAAATGAAAACACAAATTCAAAACATGCTTTCTGAAAAAGGAATATCATTTGAAAAAATTGAAAATGTTTTTGAAAACGTATATAACCAATCTATAAGTGACACGTTGAATGCTGAAGGTATGATTACTGGTAGAGGTGCTAGAGGTCTTTCTAGCAAGGGGCACGCATATCTTAATACAAAAGATTGTGTAGACGCTTTCTTAAATACATTCAATACAAATATCGCAAAAGCTATTGATGAAATGAATGCCTCTAATACTGACTTTGATACACAAGATATCAACTACGATGTTATCAATATTGATGAAAATGGAAATGAAGACACTATAGATGTAATTGATAAATCTGAGGAAGAAATTGACGAACAAGTCGACAAGGCTTGCCAGAGAATGCAATCCCAGTTGTTGAAAAAAGCCAAAGCCATGTGCGAAGCTAATAATATAGAATTTGACCTATCAATATTTAATACCATATTTAACAACTCTAGTGCTTCTGCAAAGATTTCAAGTGTTGATGTTATAGAACTAGGATTTACAAAATTCTATAAACTTGACTCAATAAACCTTGCACAAACCCTTGTAAATAACTTCAAAGAAAATTTTACTGCTTGGGTTGATTCTGAAAAAACAAATAAATAATATTTAAAAGCGGCAAAATGTTTATTCATTTTTTCCGCTTTTTTAAATTTATGCCAATCTTTTTAAAACTTTTCCCAAAGATTTGTTTGGGACTTCAGAATTTGACCTAATGTTTTTTAAGATTACATCATAAAAAGTTCTTGCCTGCATCATTTCATTAATATCTAACCTTGAAGTTATAACACCTGAGTTTACATATAGAGCATTTATTTCCTTTTCAGAGTTTGGATGCTTATATTTTTTTTGAGCTATCTTTACATTTGTCTTATAAGCTTCTGCATTATTTTCAATGGCCTGATTATATTTGTCTAACATTGATTGAACATAATCATCTACATTCCCTTCTACTATTATCCTAGACTCTTGATCTTTTGCTTTAAAAGCTTTGTTGTTTACAACTGATACATTATCATTAGAAATAGAACTAATTTTCATAAGTATAATCTCCTTTTGGTATTATTAAAACACGTAAAAATAAAATTTGCTAGCAAATTTTATCTTTACGTGTTTTCTATTCACATATAAAATTATTTGGAGATAATATGCTAAATAAAATCTGCCCATTTTCTAATAAAATTTCACCTAAAAAAGCAGTCGTAAGTTCCATGATTGCTGGAACTATCCTTTTAGGAGGACTTACTTCTTGTAACATAAAAAAAGATTCATTCAATAAGGAGAAGATAGAAAGTCACACTACTAGTAGGAATAATTTATCACTTTCATTTACAAATGTAAAAAAAGAACTTTCTTCATCTGAGAAAGTAATATCCAATTTAAAATATATATCCGAAAAAGATCCCCCTCTTAAAAATCTGGGGAAAAGACTTGGGGTCGGATTACTAACAGGTTTTTTAGGCTCGTTTATGGGAATTCTGAGAAAAAACCATTCTATACTAAATACAACTTCTAAATGTGCAGCAGTAGGAGCTTTAGCAGGCACTGTATTTCCAGGTTTAGCACTTACAGCAATAATAACTGCACTCGCCACAGTTACAGGTGGAATTGGAGGAACTTTTCCTAGCGGAAATGAAAAAATTGGCAAAATTTGTGCTACTGTTTCAGGAATTCTAGCAGCTGCAGCCTGTATTTTATAAACACAAATAGCTAATTTTTAGTTTTTTTAGATGCTATTAAATTCTTCAAAAGTATTTTTTATAACCTCGTATCCTTTAATTATTGTTTTATAATCTACTTTTTCTGAAGCAGAGTGCATATTATAAACATCTGCTAAGCCCAATAGCATTGGCATAAAGGTTTCACCTTTTGCATTTTTATTGTGGCAATAAATATGAGTTTCAGCCCCAGCATGGAAAGAAGATATATCATTTTTAATACCAGCTCTTTCACAAGCACGAGTGTGAACAATTTCTATTCTATCATCTTTTGCGCGTTCAAACGGTAGCAAATGAACTTCAAATTCAATTTTTGCTTCTGCCAAACCTTTGTATTTTTCATTAAATTTATCAATAATACTTTGCATCAAATTCTTTAATTCATTTTCTTTTTCAACGCTCGCACTTCTTATTGAATAAGATGCCATTCCAAGAGTATTAATTATATTAGTAGAAGTTTTTCTCATAATTTCAGTTATATAATCGTTTGTTTTAATTCCTTTTTCTACAATAGAAGCTACTGAGTTTTGAACACCACCGGCAACTATTGCTCCAAGGTTACAAGATGTAATTACGCCGGTTTCATCAGTATAATAGGCACCTTGTGGGAATTCTGCAAGGAGTTCAGCAATCATTTTTGCAGCATTAAGCCGCGTTTTATCTGCTATATCTATGCCAGAATGCCCACCTATCAGACCTCTTACCGTAATTTTTGCGTTTGTATAACTGGCTCCAGAAATTTGTAATTGACCTAGTTTATCAGCATCACAAACTAACACATATTTTGATTGAATTTTATCAAATTCAACGTGTTCAATACCACTCATACCAGATTCTTCATCTCTTGTAAAAGTGATTTCTAACCCGCCTCCAGCATTTACTTTTCCATCTTTTATATCTTTTGCAAGTTTCAAAGCACAAGCAACTCCGACTTTATCATCAGCACCCAAAGTTCTACTTTCTGCTTTTATGAAATCACCTTCTAAATAAATATTCACAGGGCTATCATCACCCACTACATCCATGTGAGATGACAACATTATATACTCTTTTGATGAATCTGACGGCGGTACATTTATATAAACGTTTCCATAATTATCTTTTTTTCCATTAATTTGATTTTTCTTACAGAAATCTAAAATCCAATCTACAACCTTTTCCTCCTTTAAAGATGGTGACGGAATTGAAACCAAATTACAAAAAATATCTAAAACTTCGTTTTGTTGTCTTAATTCATCTAAACTCATATTAATACCTCATTTAAAATTTATCTTTTACTCTCCCCTAAAGAATCTTCTATTAGTTCCTTCTCCGCCTATTCTTACATTTACAGGTCTCAGACACTTTGGACAGCGACCTACATAAGCAGTTCCGGTTTTATTCTTATACAATCTGCCATAAACGTGACAGCAATCAAACCATATTCCCAGAAACATTCTTTTTGGATTTTCATTTTCCACGCTTATTATCCTTATTTTGGGATGTCTGATTATTATTTGCAGAAGGAATTACAACCTCTTTTCGCCCCCTAAATATACTCTCTGTTAGTGTACTTATATATGTATCCGTTAGATGAGCATAATCAAAAATTATAATTCCACCAAGAGAATACCTTCTTGCAACATGGATTTGTTTGATTAAATCTGAAGCAGCTCCATTCATAAATGTTACAAATAAACCAGCATATAATTTGGTACTTGATGATTTATTTCTTAAAACTTCATCCATAAGACTGCGTGCCGTTTTATCATCACAAGTCAAAAATAAAGGAGTAAAACCATCAACAAAATTATTCATTGACCAAGTTCGCCAATCTTGCATTTTTGTATCTAAAGCAGAGGCTCTATTTGGAAATATAACTGTTGTTATAGCTATTTTATTATAACGACATAAATGACTTACTCGTCTCACAAAACTTGTAACTTTATTACAGCGATAAAACTTCCACTGATACCATAGAGGGTCACTGGTTTTTAATAATACAGGATCTATGCCATACATATTTTTAAATTCAGTACGAGCATATCTTGTATACCCCCAATTCGACAAATCGTACGTTGTATAAGTAGGATCAAGAGCTTGAGGATACCTTATGTAATCCAAATTTATTCCGTCTGGATGATACTTTGAAATTATTTCACTCAAAAGTTCATACAAAAAATTCTGAACTTCAGGATTAGCAGGATCTATAAAATATCCATTATGTTCTGATACAGAATAATCTAATTGTGCAGATTCTGCCATTTTCTTTCTACAATTTGCCCAATCCGGTCGTTTTGCCAGAATATATTCGGGATTTGTTTCCGGAGGTTTATTTCCTGCATAAAAAGTTTCAAACCATATATGAACTTTTATACCACGTTTATGAGCTTCTCTAATCCAGATCTTAAGAGGATCAAACCCTACAAAATCTTCATTCTGTCTTATGAATCCATATTTTGACATCGTTTGAGAAGGAAATATTGTCTTTCCGTGGTAATATGTCTCCAAAAAAATATTATTTATACCAACACTGGCTAAATGATCCAAACTCTTTATTATATCTCTTTCATTATAATACGTTGGTCTTATCCATACACCCTTCAATTCAGAAGGATCATATGGTATTACAGTAGACATAGCAAGATTTGCATATTCTATAGCTCTAGATGCGTATTTTTGAGAATCTTCTGTATTTTTTTGAGCCTTTGCTATATAATCATTTGCCTTTGATATATTCTGTTCCGTACGTTTTGGATTATAATTTGAAGTGCTTTGTACATAATAAAGCATCATATTTTGAACTTCTTTTATTCTCTCTCTTGCTGTATACAGAAACGTATCCGAAGTTATATATGATGTTATTATCTTTTTATTATAATCAATAGAGATTTTTGCCCCTATCATAATATTTTCATTTATCCATTTTTTTGCCTGCCCGTGTCCGCTTATTACAAGACCGTTCGCGGGAATCATTGAATCAGCACCACTTAAAGATGTAACTGTATCACCGGTTACAATAGCCTCTGTCCCAAATTCATTAGTATTTGTGCGATAACCAAAAGAAGGTGTGTAAACAACCAATTGATTTGCGCCACGTAAGCCCGGATAGTTAAGGCCTTTCAAATTTGTGCTAACTTTAGGATCAATAACATCAATTTTATACATCGATTGGTTGAAAATAATTTCATTATTCTTAGGTACATACGGAGAATAAACATCTAAAGCAAATGCCCTATTGCATATTAAAAGAAAGATTGATAATATAATTACCCAAAATCTGCTCTTCATCCCCATTTGTCCTTTATTTATAATTATAAAACTATAATATTATAATTACAAGATTTTTATTTAATCTTTACTTTTATCAAAGCAGCAGATTTCAAATCATATCTATCTATTATTTCGACATTATTACTTAACCATTTATTTAAAAACGTAATATCTTTATCATAAGTCCAAGTACCTTTTACAAAAAACAAATAATAGATACCGTTTCTTAAACCATTTAAGTCACTTATCAAATATTTTTCAGAGATATTTTCATCTTTTGGATATGTAGGTAAAATAATATCGGGCAATAGGTATATCCTTGAATAATATGAATATGAGCTTAGGGCTCCATAATATAAATATATTTTTTCATCCTCATTTTTTGCCCTTATGATACTCAATAAAGGCTTGACATCTTGTCTTAAATAACTTACTTGTCCTGTTATAAATTCTTTTGTGAAATTAAAGTAACCAACTCCTAAAAATATAAATGATATTAAAAGAATTAATTTAGACTTCAAATCATGCTTCAAGTTATCTAAAGGATAAATGGCAAGAATAATTAATATCGGAAGTAAAAATAATGAAAGGCGTCTTTCGAAAGGATAAATTTTTAAATATGCAGCTAACAATGTATAAAAAAGTATGCATACAAAATTACAAAAATAGAATTTGTTATTTTGGAACAAAAAATAAAATCCTAAAACTAAAAGAATTAAAAATATAATCGGATACGAATAATACTGAAATAAAAAATCAAAATTTAGCTTGTAAATTTCCGGAGAAAATATTGCAAAATCTTTTTGCCAATATTCATTCAAATACTCGGAAGATGTAACTTTTGAAAGATTAAAACTATAGTAAAATAAACTAAATAATAAAGGTGGTATAAGAGAAAAGTATATTCTTATATTTTTTTTAGTAAAAATACAAGCAGTATAAAAGCCAGCTAAAATTATATACGCCGGATAAGACAGCATCAAAGCTATTGACCATAAAAAACCTATCCCAAAGCTTTTTAGTACAGTAATATTTGTCTTAAATAATTTAGATATCAGAAATAAAATTCCGATAGAAACCAAAATATCCGAAGAATACTGTTTAAAAGTTTGAGAATAAAATAAAAGCTGATAAGAAATTGAAAAAGTAAATAATGCCAAAATCTTACCCCAAGCATTCTTATACAAATCTTTTACTAAAAAATAAAAAACAAAAACAGAAAAAATACTTGAAAGACACGGAAACCACCTAAAACATAACTCATTTATTCCAATTATAGAGGTTATAAATTTTGATATTACAAGAAATAAGTAGGGTGCAGACTGAAAATAATTCAATGGTAAAAACAATCCTGCATAATTTCTTTCGAAAATATTCTGCGCAAGCAAAATCTCATCAGTAAAAAAAGAGTTGTTAATTAAATATGCATCAACTCTTAAATAAATTGCAATTGCGAAAATTAATACTAATATAATCCCGTTAATATTCAAATTTTTCAATGTTTACTTCTTTTACATCTCCATCAAGTTATACATTTTTTACAAATTTGTATTTTCATCCAATTTAAAATATTCGACAAGAACAAGTATCGAAGCTATCTGGTCAAAAAACGATTTTACAAATTTCGGGTTCTTAAGTGAAATAAACAAGCTGCTGATTTCAAAACTATCTCCAAATGTAGGTATTGCCAGAATAATTTTATCTTCGACAAAAGCACACCTCATAGAATTATTCTTAAAGGCTTTTCCGACGCATAAAAATCTGTCAATAAATGCTGTTGTCAAAAGATAACGTCCTTCAACCTGTTCATATGAATATGCTTGATATTTTTTAGAAAAATCAGTGTCTTCAAGATTAATTTTCTCAAGATTTTTATTATGTCTTAACTCTCTGAGAACTGCAGACTCCACAAACCAATACCCGAATCCGAGAAAAAATACTAGACCGAATATAATTGAGACAAGATCGAAAGTTCCGGAAACAAATGCTGCAAATATTCCCATAAAAAATACTACTCCGCCAAAGAATGCCCAGAAGAGCATAAGTAAATACATCCATAATTTATTCAAAAAAGATAAATCTACTTTAGGCTTAATCAATGTTGTACTACTTATTTTTTTATTTGAATTGAAATAAACAAGAATACCTTTAAACATTCTGGTAGGAGAATGTTTTTCACGAGAATTTTTTGTAGAATACCCTTCATCCATAATACAGGCATCTGAAATTTTTATAGGAACATCCATATAACTTCCACAAATAACATCATCTTCTATAATATGACTTGAGTGCATAAATAGCTTGCTTTTGTTTATCTGCGGCGCATAAGCATCTAAACTTCTTTTTTCTCCTTGAAACCATTTCAAACCTGTAACTTTAACAATTTGGTCATAGTATATTTTCTTCACTTTTCTCTTATAAAAGGATGACAAAAATTTAAAAAATCCCAGTATAAATAAAGAGAAAAAAAGTATAAAATAAAACAATTCGCTATGAATATTTATAATGACAAAATATATATAAATAACCGTAACGACAAAAATAATAGTTAAACAAAAAATACGAAGGACTTCTAATGATTTTGTATCTATTTTAGGATAAACATTTTTATAAAACTCTTTTTGAAACTTATTACTTAATTGTGCAATTGCCTCTTCAATATATTCCGCTCTCATAGTACACCCGCCTTAGTTTTCCTGTTGGTATGCCCAAGCAGAATGGTTGTGGATACTCTCCAGAGATTCGCACTCAACTTCAAACGAATCAATTATATCATTATTCCTCAAAAGCAATACAACATCTCTCAAAACATCTTCTACGAACTTAGGATTGTTGTATGCTTTTTCCGTTACAAATTTCTCATCCTCTCTTTTCAGAAGCGGGAATAATTCGCAAGAGGCACATTTTTCTATATCTTTGACCAAGTCTTCCAGCCAGATATGCTCATCCTCAGGATAAGTAACCTTAACCGATACAATTGCTCTCTGATTATGCGCACCGTATTCGGAAATCTCTTTTGAACAAGGACAAAGCGTTGTAACAGGAACTTTTACACCAAGGTAGAATCTGTATTCCTCCTCCTCTTCTCCGTAATTATCAAGAATACCTTCAAACGTACAATCATAGCACATCGGAGCGGAAATTCCCGTAACCGGAGCTTTTTTATCTATAAAATATTTAAAATCAAGTTTTAAATATCCGCTTTTTGCATCAAGTTTTTTTATAATTGCTTCAACACAGCCTT
>CALUVP010000040.1 GCA_944324215.1 Candidatus Gastranaerophilales bacterium
ATTCCATAAAAATACACATCCTTCTTTTTTATTGTATAATGTATTTAATGAAGTTATACATAAAGTCAATATAAGGAGATGTTATTATGGCTCAAAAAATTACTAAAGATATGAATATTATGGATATCGTACAACAATGTCCTGAAAGTATTGCAGTTTTCCAAAAATACGGATTAGGCTGTATTGGTTGTGCTGCTGCTCATTTTGAAAACTTAGAAGCTGGAGCTAAAGTTCATGGCTTTGATCCAGATGCAATGGTTGATGATATTAATGCTTTAATTGAAGATTAATCAAGTTTTATCACAAATAAAAAGTCCCATTATCTAGATAATGGGACTTTTTATTTTATTTTATTTAAATTATTTTTTTAAGAATCCTGCCATTGATGGTTTATTATTTGTAATAATAGATGAGTCAGCTGTTGCAATTTTTGCTTGTGCTTGATTTGTTGTATTCGCAGGTTGAGTTGTTGGTGTTTCTTGTTTTGTTTGAGATTGATTATTAACTGTAGCAGCAGTTTTTAGTTCCTTTTCTTTTGCAATAGCCTTTTTCGTCATATTTTCACAATACCTTGCAAGCCACATCATAAATACAGGAACAAGAACTATTGTAGATGCAAATCCAAACGCGCTATTCATTGTTTTTGCTCTATTGATAAATTTATTATCTTTAGCAGAGAATACTGTGTAGATTTTTTCAAGAGCATCAGAGCCTTTAGCTTTTTCAAATGCTTTATGAATTTCTTCCATTGTTGCATCTTTAATAGATTTGCCGTTGAAATTTTTTATTATTTCTTCAGCATTTTCTTTTACTGTTTCATCAACATTTAACAGTACTTTTTTTACATTACCGCCGTTTTCTTCTAAGAAGTTAAAGAAACCGTTAATTCCATTTTTATATTCTTGAATATTGCTGTATTTAGAAACAATTTGTTCACTTGTTAATACATTAACACCAGAGCCAGCTGTGACATAATTTTTTAATTTGTTAAATAAATTTTTGTTGTGATCTGCAGGTTTTGTATTTAATGCAAAGCCTGATGCATTTGCAAATACGTCAGAGAATCCTCTAGATAGAGCTTTTGCTCCAAATAGGATTGCGGTGAAACTTGATATATCACGAACTAAAATTTCTTTACGTTCTTTGTCACTTTTTGCATTTATGTATCTTGGAGGTAAGCAAAAGCCGAATAATAATGTAAGCATTGCAGGTACTGACATTGATGCACCGTTGAATTCAAAAATTTTCAATACTTTACTAATACCGCCTTCTTTCATTGCATTTTTGCCTACAGTTGAAGCAAGTCCTGTGAAAGCTACATTTTTATCTTTTGTCTTGTCTTTAACTTCTGCTTTTTTATCTTCTGTTTTTGTTGCAGTATTGTTTTCTGCTCCTTCATCTACAAGACCTTTTAATCCTGGGTCATGTTTTAATCCTAAATTGTATAATTTAGGGATTAATGTATAGAAGCCAATAACTGCTGACCACATACCTAAGTTTGCAAGAACTCTTGTGCCTGCTCTATGAGTATTGAATTTCTTAATGTATTCATCAATATTGCCGTTTGCTTGTTTTTCTAAATGCTTGTTAACTTTTTCTAACGCATCTCCAGAATAATCAGTTAAACTTTGAATTAGACTTCTTATGTTAGTTCCAAGAGGTTTTTCTTTGCCTGAAACTTTTAGAGCTACATCTAGTTCATTGCTTGATGGTGCAGAGTATTGTTTTCTTAGTTTCATGTATTCTTCAACAATTTCTGCTTGTAGATTTTTTGCAGTTTTCTTGTCTTTATTTGCCTGTTTTGTTTCAGCTTCAACTAGTTTTTCTGCAAAGTTCTTAGCTGTTTCTTTAAGCTGGTCACCATTAAATGCTTCATCTGTAGAATTTTCAAGGGCATTTTCTAATATTTGAGTGTAGTAACCTTTTTTGAATTCTGTAGAATTTTTTAATTGTTCTGGATGTTTAGCTGCATAATCTGCAAAATTTTGACCTAAAGCTTCAATATGACTAACATGTACATTGTTTGCAGAGCCTGACGTTTTCTTTATTATAGCCATAATTCCCATAGGGATTAAGAATGCACTAGGTCCGCTTAAAATTTCTCTGATACCTTCTCTTCTAGCAAATTCCCAGTTTAAAGGTCCTATTTTTTTTCCGTTTTCATCTTTTTCTCTGTTACGGTTAAGCCCTTCATAAATTCTTGGAGCAACCATTCCAATTCCATCTTGTGCTATAAAAGAAGCCGCAAAACCTCCCTTTTCAATCCCATCCATTAAGGCAACAACAGGGTTAAAACTCCCTGTAAAAGATGTTTGTTTTTGTTCCTTTTGATTTTGTTCTTTAAGATTATTGTGTTTTGCAACATTAATTGTTGAACTGATTGCTTTTATTGCCATATCCCTACTTTAAAATTTTCATTACTACACATGTATTTAAAAACGAGTCTTTTACACTTATTGCTTTTTTGCTAGTGAATTTTTACAAAAAATTAACAAAAGGTTCTAAATGTATTAAGTGTCTTTATTATACTTAATCAATATAAACTTGCAAGTTTTTTACTACAATTATAATAATTATTTTACAAATTTGTAATAAACTCTAATAATAAATAAAAAATCACCCTTATGTCTATAATTTTATGACATAATCAGATATTTTGCAATTTTTCGGGTGCGTGCCGCTGTCTTGCAATTACGGCATCACTTCCCCTCCCTTGAGGGGAGGGGATTAAGGGGTGGGTGACTTTTAGAAGACAGGAAGATTGAAGGTAAGCTATTTACATTAAAAAGCTTATCCTCTAATCCTCCTACCCTCCTATCTTCTAATCAGCCCGTCTCTCAAGCTCTCTCCCCAACGGGGCGGGAGGACTAAAAAGAACTTCCCCTCCCTCGAGGGGAGGGGAAGTAAAGGGGTGGGTGACAATGATAAGTCAAGAAGATAAAAATCATCCCTCACCCCAACCCCTCTCCCATGGGAGAGGGAGCTAGTAGGGTGGGATAAGCGTAAGCGTTCCCACCATAGTGTGATATAAGTCCCAATTATAAATAATTGAAAAAAAAGGTTAAGATATGTTATAATAATTTATGTACATAAAAAAAAGAAAGGAAGGATTTATGAAAAGTATTGATATGAGCGCGTTTTTTTGGGGGGGGGGCGATTCTAAGCCTTTAAATTCACGGAGTTGTAAAAGCCAAAAAATCTGTTATAATAGTGATGTATATAATCACAAATATAATGGAGGCTTTATGAAAAAGTTTTTTGCATTTACGCTGGCAGAAGTATTGATTACATTAGGGATTATCGGGGTAGTTGCTGCATTAACAATTCCAACACTGATTTCTAATCATCAGAAGAAGGTTTATGTTACCCAGTTGAAAAAGTCGGTTAATTCAGTGAGTAATGGTGTAAGGCTTATATTAGCAGAGCATAATGTTGACAAGTTAAGTGATACTGACTTTCTTTTACATGTTTCTCACCAAAATCATGAAGCAGTTGTCGGGTCTTATATAACCAAGTATTTTAATGTTGTTGATTCTGAATATTTGTATAGTCAGAGTAGAACATATAAGTTATTGAGTCCGTCAAAGACTTCTTATAATTATATATTAAATTGTTATCTTATGAAGTTAGCAGATGGTTCTGAAATATGTTTATCAGGAAATGGCAATCAATATCTATCAGCATATATCGACATAAATGGTTTTGAAAAGCTTCCAAATACTTCAGGTTTAGATTTTTTTGAAGTAAATTTTGATGATAACGGTGTCGTAAATGCGAAGGAAACTTATAATCATCGTTATCAGCCAGTATCGTATTTACAGGATAGATGTTATCAAAACGGGCAGGGGGATGCGCCTGAATATTGTTTTAAATTAATTATGCATGACAACTGGGAAATAACATACTACTAAATTTTTTGAAAACATTTAACCGTAGCAGGTAGGGTGGGATAAGCGTAAGCGTTCCCACCTTATTTTGTTATATGGATTCTTATATTTGACAGTGTTTTTTGTCCGGTATAAACTCGACATATGGAAGTTAATGTTATCGGAGCGGGGCTTGCCGGTTCGGAAGCGGCATTACAGTTAGCAAAACGCGGGATAAAAGTAAATCTTTACGAAATGCGTCCTGAAAAAACAACCGGTGCGCATAAAACAGACAAATTTGCAGAATTTGTCTGTTCAAACAGTCTCGGGGCGGCTGATTGTTCTAATGCTTCCGGATTATTAAAAAGAGAAATGGAGCTTCTTGGAGGGGAATTGATTACTATTGCGCGTAAATGTTCTGTTCCAGCTGGCAGTGCGCTTGCAATTGACAGGGAAATGTTTTCGCAGACGGTTACGCAAAAAATAGAAGCTGATGAAAATATTAATATTATAAAAGAAGAAGTTACAAAAATTCCTGACGGCTACACAATTATGGCATCAGGGCCTTTGACGTCGGAAAGTCTTGCGAATTCTATTAAAGAGTTTACGCAAAGCGAACATTTGCATTTTTTTGATGCAATAGCACCAATTGTTGAAAAAGACAGCATTAATTTTGACAAAGCTTTTTGGGCAAGCAGGTATGACAAAGGTGAGGCTTCTTATATTAACTGTCCCATGAATAAAGAGGAGTATGAGAATTTTTATAATATATTAATTAATGCCCCGAAAATTGAATTAAAAGACTTTGAAAGGAATGCAAAGTTTTTTGAAAGCTGTCTGCCGGTTGAAGTTCTTGCATCACGCGGAGTTGATACGCTGAGGTTTGGGCCTATGAAGCCTGTAGGGCTTGTTGATAAAAGAACAGGTATAGAAAATTATGCAGTTGTTCAGTTACGTCAGGATAATTCCGCAAAAACTCTTTTTAATCTTGTCGGATTTCAAACTAACCTTAAATGGGGCGCACAAAAAGAGCTTCTGCAGTCAATTCCGGGGCTGGAAAACGTTAATATTGTAAGATACGGGGTTATGCACAGAAATACGTTTATAAATTCCCCGAAGATATTGACCCCCTCGCTCCAAACCCGTAAAAGGGCAGATTTCTTCTTTGCAGGGCAGCTAACAGGTACGGAAGGCTATACGGAATCTATTGCGACAGGCATGCTTGCTGGAATAAATATGGCAAGATTAATAAAAGGCGAAGATTTGTTTGTTCTGCCTAAAATTACGATGCTTGGTGCTTTGACACAATATATAAGTGATGAAAATCATACAAAATTTCAGCCTATTAATTCAAACTGGGGTATTGTTGAACAAATTGAATTACCTAAAAAAGAACGCAAAAATAAAAAACTTAAAGCTGAACTTATTTCACAACGATCTATTGAATATTTATCCAAAATAGTTTAAAATAAATTAAAAGGAAAGGAGCTATTTATGAAAGGGTTTAAGATTGTCGGGGGGGGGGCGATTTTGAGCTTGTTGTAAAAAGCTTTAAAGATTGCAAAAATAATTCAATATGTTATAATTATGATATGGTGAATCCATATAAAAATAAAAAAGGTTTTACATTAGCAGAGGTTTTGATAACTTTAGGTATAATCGGTGTTGTTGCTGCTTTAACTATGCCAGCATTGATTAATAGTTATGAAAAAAAGTTACAGTAGAAAGATTAAAGGAAACTTATTCTATAGTAAATCAAGCTGTAATTCTTTCAGAAAATAATAATGGAAATATTTTATATTGGGATTATTCGTCAGATTCATCTGGAGATAGATTTTTTTCACAATATTTAAAGCCTTATTTAAAATGAGTTGAAAAAATAGCAGCTAGGAAATCAATTTGGAAAATGTTAGATGGAACTGTTTCTACGACTGGCTCAGGTATGTATTCAGTTCCTAGATATATGTTACCAAATGGAGTATATATTACGGTATATACAACTCCGTATTCAGGGGTTAATCTTCATAAAACTAGTGCTTGGATTATTGTTGATATAAATGGAGCTAAAGGTCCTAATAGGGCAGGTCGTGATGTCTTTTTTATGGGAATATATCCATATTTAGAGTCAGAAACAGGGAAAGTAACTCTAGGCGTTCATGATCAATGTGGAAATGGACAAATTCATACTCGACTGAATAGAGATCAAATTTTGAATTCTGGTTGTGCTACTTGTAAAAAGGATTATACGGGTGCTGGTTATGCCTGTGGTCTTTTAATACAAAAGGATGGTTGGCAGATTAGAGATGATTATCCTTGGTAGATTAAACTAGTATTCGTTTAAGCTTTTGTATCAAGCTTTACAGGTTGCTGTGCTTTTTGTTCTTGTTCTTTATTCTTATTTTCAAGACCTAAAAATCTAAGAGCAGGGTGAATAAAAGCATGGCTTACTTGCGGAGCTAGTATTGCCAATCCTAAAACAGAACCTATAATGTTACTTAATTCTACTGCACCTTTTACATATGCAAATTTTTCAGGTTTTTCTTTATTTAATTCTGCAAGTAAGGTGTCATTATATTTGTCTTTTATTTTGATTTTATCTGTAATTCTTTCTTTTTCAAGGGTTTGAAGTCTGTTGTTTAAAGATGGATTATCTGCTAATTTTCTATAATGCATATATTCTTTTACATCTTTAAAATGCTCAAATCCTTCTGTGTTTTTGAATATTATATTTTTTGCAAATTTAAAGCCGCCTTTTTTGAATATTGGAACAATAAGAGCCATATATACACCTAAGCATGTTGCTTGGTATAAGAATTCTTTTGCAGCGGCATATTGTTTTGTATCAGAATCAATATCTTTATCAATAAGAATAAATCCTGGTCTGCCTATTGATTTTAAAACAGTTTCAGCTGCAACTGATTGGGTTGTATTTTGTGCAATATTTGCAAGTTGTGAACTTGTTAGTAAATTTTTTACTGCTCCTATCATAATCCACCTACCCTTAGACCGACTTGAGGTCTATTTACAAAAGTGCTCATTTGTGGATAAGTATTAAGTTTTACAGCAGGTTGAGAAATTACTGTCGGATTTGTAAGAGGTGTATTTTCAATTACTGCTGGTTGTTTTTGTATGTTATTTGTTTTTTCTTTAGGAGATTTAAGCCCCAATTTATCCATTATAGGTTTAATTGCAACTGAACAAAGAGCTGGAATTACGAATAAGGCTGCAGTGCAAACTCCTATAAACATTAAGTTCTTTTCTGCACGATTTGCTAGTGCTGCGTCACTGTTAAATGCTTTTTTTGCAAATTTGCCTGCGATTTCTCCACATGCCCAATATGCAGGAATTGCAATTGCTTCAGTTAGGCCTTCTCTTAGAGCTGTATATTTTTTAGTCTCAGGATTTTCAGTTTTATCCATCATTGTAAACATAGGACGACAAATCCCTTTTACAGTTGCAATTGCCATTACAACATAAGTTGGCTTATTGTTTTCGCCTAATGATTTACATGTCTTTTTTATAATGTCGGTTAGTGCCATGATTATTTTCCAGCTATTTTAAAACCTGTAAAAATTTTTTTTGCTAGTGTTTGTAACATATGTTATAATATTATGAAGAATTTTTTTTCGCAAATGAACTTTTTTATTTTTATTTCGTTATATAAATGTAAAGCTTAAAAACTTTATAAAAATAAAATAAAAAAAAAGCTTTAAAAGGGTAAAAACTATGACGGAAAAATGTACTAAATATGAGGCAATATTTGCATTCGGGAATGATGAGGCATTAAAATCTCATATTCAAGATTGTGAAGATTGCAGGCATGAACAAGAGATTATGGATAGGGTTTCTGATTTATTAAAAGAGGTAAAACCTTATTATAAAACTAAACGTCAAAATGTATTAAAATTAAAAATGGCTTGCGCTGTATTTGGTATTTTATTGAGTGGAACAGCTTTAGGTATTGTTAATTTTAATACGGATGTTCAGGATATTATAAAATACGGTACGACATTAAGTGCGGAGGATTATGGCTTCCCAGTTGATTCGTACGGTTTTTTAGTGGTGGAATAGTTAATGGATTTTAAAGAACTTATAAAAAATAACCAAAGTAATGTAAGAAGTATTATTAGGTTAATCACAAAAGAAACAAATGAAGATTTAGAACAGGAAGTGTATGTGAAGGTTTGGAAAAACGCGGATAAATACACTGAGAAAGGAACATTTAAAAGTTGGATTAATACTATTGCAAAAAATGTTTCAAAGGATTATTTGAAATCAGCTCATAAAAAATATCAAGATACAATGACTAATGATGATGATGCTTTGATTTCAGTAAAAGATAAAAAATTAACACCGGAGTTAAGATTAATAAAAAATGAGAGGCAACAGAGAATATTAAAAGCAATAAATTCTCTAAAACCTAAATTTAAAGAAACAGTAATGTTATGTGAAATATACGGTTATTCTTATGAAGAGGCCGCATATAAGTTAAAATGTCCGATAGGGACTATAAAGTCAAGGTTGTACAACGCAAAAAAAGAATTAGCGGTTATGTTAAAAGATTTATTGTAAAGAAAGGATTAGAATTTATGTTGAAAAAAAGTTTAATTATGGCAAGTGTATTAGTGTTTGCATCAGCTGCGATGTGCTATGCAGAAGATACTGCTCAAAAGGTAACAAAACCAGCGACTGCTCCTGCTGTTACTACTCAACAAGCTCCAGAATTTAAAAAACCTCCAAGAAATCCAGAATTTCAAAAACGTCAAGATGCTTTTGAAAAACGTTTGAAATTGACTGATGAACAAAAAGTTCAAGCTAAAGAACTTCGTCAAAAAGCTCATGAACAAATGAAACCTATTATGGAAAAAATGAAAGAAAAACGTCAAGAAATAGAAGCTGTAAAACGTTCAAGAATGGCTGTTGAAATGCAACAAGAAAAAATTGCAGAATTACAAAAAGAAATCAGAGCATTAAAACGTGCAGCTCATGAATTACGTATGCAAAATATGAAAGATTTCGAAGCAATTTTGACTAAAAAACAATTAAAAGAATTGAAAAAAATGAAAGAAGAAGGTCGTAAAAACTTCGAAAAAAATCATAAAAAAGGCGGACATCCTCATATGGGTGGACCACGTCCTGAATTTGGACCAGAAGGCCCTCGTCCAGAACCACCGGTTGAAGAATAATTGTCATAATCTTTATTTTATATAATCTATATTAAAAAGGGGTTGATTTTTTAATCGCCCCTTTTATAATTGTAAAAAAGAGGATATTTAATGAAAATAGCTGAAAATGTTTTAGGATTAATAGGTAATACACCTTTAGTTAAAATTAACCGGTTAAACAAAGATGGTTGCGCAAATGTTGTTGCAAAATTAGAAAGTTTTAATCCTGCTGGATCTATTAAAGATCGAACAGCATTGAGTATGATTGAAGATGCTGAAAAAAGAGGGCTGTTGACTCCTGGTGCGGTAATAATAGAACCTACAAGCGGAAATACAGGTATTGGGCTTGCTATGGTATGTGCTGTAAAAGGGTATAAAATGATATTGACAATGCCTGAGACAATGAGTTTAGAAAGGCGAAAACTTTTGCAGGCTTTCGGTGCTGAAATTGTATTGACAGATGGGGAAAAAGGCATGAAAGGTTCAATTGATAAGGCTATAGAATTAAGAGAGCAATTTCCTGATTCATTTATTCCTATGCAATTTAATAATCCTGCGAATCCAGAGATTCATGAAATTACAACTGCTGAAGAAATTTGGAATGATACGGATGGATAAGTTGATATTGTAATTGCAGGAGTGGGAACTGGGGGAACGATTTCCGGTATTGGAAAAAGATTAAAAGAAAAAAATAATAACATAAAAATTGTTGCTATTGAACCTTTTAGATCTCAAGTATTATCAGGAAAACCTGCAGGTTCTCATGCTATTCAAGGTATTGGTGCAAATTTTGTTCCAAGAAATTTTAATAGAGATGTTGTAGATATTATTTATCCTGTAGGAGATATAGATGCTGTTGATACTGCAAGAAAGCTTGCAACAGATGAAGGAATTTTATGTGGAATTTCATCTGGAGCTGCAATGTATGCAGCTTTGGAATTTTCGAAAATGCCTGATAACGAGGGTAAGTTGATTGTATCAATTTTACCTGATACAGGAGAGCGTTACTTATCAAGTGTTTTATTTTGTTAACTTTTGTTTAGCTTTTACATTTAACCTGAAATTGTTAAGAAATCAAATACTTTATATATATATAAAGTATTTGATTAGGAGAGCTTTATGGTAAATATTAATATCGGAGCTGGACAAGGTATAACTCAAGCAATAGCAACAAAACTTGGGTTAAAAGGTCAAGATTTGAAAAAAATTAGTCTATCTACTTGGCAGAATGTTATGACTGAGGTAAATAATGCTCAATCTCAAATTGATAAGCACAATGCCTTTACTCAAAATGACAAGCAAAAAAGCATTTTTACAGGTGGTAGAGATGTTAATGCCATAAATCAGAAGTCTAATTTTGTTGTACAACAAGGTTCAGTAGAAATTAATGAAAGTTCTTGGAATAAAATTGTTCAACTTTTGACAGGTCAATCTTCAGAAATAAAATCAAATAACAAAGAAGTTACATTTGATGGAGGAGAACTGGCAGAGGTTACAGTTACAGGTAAAGCTCCAGATTTGATTAAAAAGGTTGATTATTCTCCCAATATGGATATTGAACAACTTGAAATTTCTGGTTTAGATATTCCTCAAAGTAATTCAGAAAATATTATTGATTTATCAGATGTAAAAGTTATACAGCGAGAAGTAAATGGTAAAAAACAACAAATAGGTGTCTTTGAGGATGAAAATGGTAATAAAGTAAGAAAATTAGTAACAACTGACCCAGAAACAGGAAAGACAACTTTAGGAGAAAATTTAGTAGCTGTTTCAACTATGGGTAAGAATAAATATGTAACAGAAAGTAAGTTTGAGGCAGATGTAAAATATATGTTAGGACTTGGTGCTGATGAAGAAATCCCTTCTGACTTAAAAGCAGAATATATTACTATTGGTGGTGAATCTCAATTGGTTATAAAAAAAGACGGAAAAGTAATGGATTCAGCTCAAGCAAAAGAATATATGTCGAATTATAGAGCTAATGAACAAATAACAAAAGATCAAAATATTAAGTCTTGTAATGATAATGGTTATGTATTAGATAATTTTATGATTAATGGTCAAGAAACACCTGTTTATCAAAAAGACGGAAAAACTTATCTTGCTGATCCAAAAACATTTACTCTTTCTAAAGAGATTGGATTTACTTATACAAATGAGTCTGATGGTTCTAAAAGCGAATATATTTATACAGATAATAATGGCGGTCATAAATTAGTTAGAACAATTGCCTCAGATGGTTATATAAGGGAGTATATTGATGAAAACAATCAATTATACAAGGATGATAAAGGTGAAATTCAATTTAAATTAGAAAATGGTAAATATTATAAATATGATAAAGGAAATTATATGTTGATTTCAGGAAATCCATTTGAATAAAAATAACAGGTTATAAGTTCTTATAACCTGTTATTTTTATGTGCTATTTATTGTTTGGAATTACATCATTCCGCCCATACCACCCATTCCTGCAGGCATTGCAGGCTCAGCTTTTTCTTCTGGAATATCTACAATAGCAGCTTCAGTTGTTAGTAACATTGAACCTACTGATGCAGCGTTTTGTAGAGCTGATCTAGTAACTTTTGCAGGGTCTACGATACCAGATTTGAACATATCAACATATTCATCGTTCAATGCATCATAACCGTAAGCTGATTCGTGTGAAGTTACAGTATCTACTACAACGTCAGCTTTTGCACCTGCGTTGTGTGCAATAGCTCTTAGAGGTACATCTAGAGCTGCTGTTAGGATTTTGAATCCGATTTTTTCATCATCTGATGCGAAGCTTGTTGTATCGATAAGTTTTGATAGTTTTTGTTGAACTCTTACTAGAGCAACACCACCACCAGGTACTATACCTTCTTCATTTGCAGCTCTTGTTGCGTTAAGAGCATCTTCAATTCTTAATTTTCTTTCTTTTAATTCAACTTCAGAAGCTGCACCTACTTCGATTACTGCAACACCGCCTGATAGTTTTGCAACACGTTCTTGAAGTTTTTCTTTATCGTATTCTGAATCAGAGCTTTCAATTTGTTTTCTGATTAGACGAACTCTTTCTTGGACAGCTTGTTTTGTTTCATCGCCTACAACAATAGTTGTTTCATCTTTAGTTACTGTTACACGTTTTGCTTTACCTAACATTTGAGTTGTTACGTTTTCAAGTTTGATACCTAATTCTTCAGTGAACATTTCGCCACCTGTTAAAATTGCGATATCTTCTAACATCGCTTTTCTTCTGTCACCAAATCCAGGAGCTTTTACTGCTACTGCTCTTAAAACTTTTCTCATTGTGTTTACAACAAGTGTTGCAAGAGCTTCACCTTCAACGTCTTCCGCAATTAATAATAAAGATTTGCCATCACGAGCAACTTGTTCCAATAATGGAACCATATCTGAAATAAGATTGATTTTCTTGTTGCAGCAGAATACATAAGCATCGTCTAATACAGCTTCCATTCTTTCAGCATCTGTTACAAAGTAAGGTGATAGATAACCTTTGTCGAATTGCATACCTTCTACAACTTTTAAGTTTGTACCGAATGATTTGCTTTCTTCAACAGTTATTACACCGTCATGTCCTACTTTTTCCATTGCTTCTGCAATTAATTCACCGATTTCTTTGTTATTTCCTGCAGAAATTGCTGCAACTTGAGCGATTTCTTCTTTTGTATTAACAGGTCTAGACATATCTTTGATTTCTTTTACTGAAACTTCTACGGCTTTATCAATACCGCGTTTCATAGACATTGGGTTAGCACCTGCTGTTAAGTTTTTCAAACCTTCTCTTACGATTGCTTGAGCTAACACAGATGCTGTTGTTGTACCATCACCAGCAACATCATTTGTTTTTGATGATACTTCTTTTAATAATTGAGCGCCTGCATTTTCAAGACCGTCTTTAAGTTCAATTTCTTTAGCGATTGTAACGCCATCATTAACGATTTGAGGAGCACCGTATTTTTTTTCTAAAATAACGTTTCTGCCTTTTGGACCTAATGTTACTTTTACTGCATCTGCTACTGCATCTATACCTTTAAGAAGTGATTTTCTTGCTTCTTCATTAAATACTATACGTTTTGCCATTTTCTATTTCTCCTATAAAAATTATTCAATAATTGCTAATGCATCTTTGATTGATAAAATTTTATATTCTACACCGTCCATTTTAATATCAGTACCAGCATATTTAGCATAAAGAACAGTGTCACCAACTTTTACATCCATAGGTTCTCTTTCGCCTTTTTCATTAAGTTTTCCAAGACCTACTGCAATAACTTCACCTTTTTGAGGTTTTTCTTTTGCGCTGTCTGGAATAAAAATTCCGCCTGAAGTTTGTTCAGTATCTTCGATAACTTTAATAACAATTCTGTCGCCTAATGGTTTTAACATAATTATAATCCCCTTTCTTCTACTAAACATTTTTACAATTATATTTATATAACG
>CALUVP010000041.1 GCA_944324215.1 Candidatus Gastranaerophilales bacterium
GCTACTAATTGACCTTCGTATGTATTCATTTTTTCTCTCCATTGTGTCTATAGATACAATGATTTTAACGCATTTGTAACTATTTTACAATAAGTGGAGCAAAAATCTTATAAAAAATATATATTGACGCAATTACTAACAATCCACCGCTTATTTTTAAGAGCCAATCTGAGAATTTATAAAAACCTTTCCAATTTTTTAAGTGAGAAGTTAAAAAACCTGCAAGTATTAATATTAAACCTTGACCTAAAGCAAATAAAAATAGCATAATAATTGCTTGCGCAATGCTTGCTGATAATGATGCAAAAGCCATAATTCCTGCTAAGATTGGGGTAGAACAAGGAGTTCCTGCAAGTGCAAAAATTCCGCCTAAAATTATAGGATAAAGAAAAGTATTAGTTCCATCATTTTTAGGCATTTCTTTTATTATTACAGGTAGTTCAAAATCAAGTACTCCTATTAGTTTTAATCCCATTACCATAATTATGCCAGCAAGAAAAATTCCAAAATATCCACCTGCAAACGATATAAATACTTTTCCTGTAATTGCGCAGATTATACCTATAATTGAGAAAACTATAGCGGTCCCAAATACAAAGAAAAGCATTTGAGTGAATGTCTTAAGCGGTTTGGCATCAGAATATCCTCCAATGTAACCTATTATGATTGGTAACATTGCAAGTGAGCATGGAGATATTGATGCAATAAGACCTCCTAAAAATGAAAGTCCGAATAATATAGGCAAACTGCCTTGTTGTGTAAATAAATTAATATAATTTTCCATTATTATTCAAGTCCTTGTAAATATTTGTCCATTTCTTCTTTTGGAATTGCGCCTTCTATTCTTTTTACCTGCTTACCTTCAGAATTTAAAAGTATTATTGTTGGTACAAGTGTTACGTTATATTTTTTTATTTGAGAATCTGTAAAAGAATTTTTATCTTGAACTTGGATTTCTGTAAAATTAATTTTATTTTGGTATTTAGGGAATATTTCTTTAAAGACCTTGTTCATAGTTTGACAATCAAGGCACATTGCAGAAGTAAATTTAATTACTGATGGTTTGCCTATATCTGTAGTCTTTGCAGTGGTTGAATTTGATGTTGTAAGTGCCATGTACAATAATAATGGTATTGCAAAGATTAAAGAAATTATTATGACATTTTTTTTCATGGAAAAAACTCCTTTCTGTTTAATCTTAGCATAAACTAAAAAGGATTTTTTCAAAACCTCTGTTGGGTAATTTTAAAAGGTTATACATCTTCAGGTATATAAAAATCAGCTTTAGCTAAAAGTTCCCTAGTATGTTCATAACAACAAGATTTATGACATATCTTTTGGTATTCTCTTACAATATTTAAAATGTCATCTACTGACATTTTTATAATCCTTCTTTCACCTTCAATAATTCTAGCCATTTTCCTTATTCCTTTCAAAATATTTTACGGAATGATTAGGCTAAAACTTTTGCAAGATCAGCTTATAGATATAGAAATTTTATTTAAGATAAAAAATAAAAGTTGAAAGATGTTAAGAGATTTGTTATAATAAAATAGTAGATTAAAAAGGAGCGATTATGAAAAATTTTTTAAATTATGAAACTCGGGGGGGGGGGCGAAATTTAAACTCCTGTAATGGTTTTACCCTTGCGGAAGTACTAATTACTCTTGGTGTAATTGGATTTGTTGCAATTTTAATAATTCCGAATATTTTAGATAATGTTCAAGATCAGAAGTATGAAGCTGCTAAAGTAAAAGCTTTAGTTTCTATTGGTGCTGCAGTAAAAGAAATAGCTGTTCTTGATAATTTGTCATGTGCTATTGATGCAGAGGATTTTGTTGAAAATCATTTAAAAAAACATCTAAAAATGCTTAAAACATGTGATAATAGTAAATTATCTGAGTGTGGTATAACTCCTGATGCCAGTCGTAAGCAGTTAACAAAATGGGGTGATTTAAATATTGTAGGAACTTCTACAATTGATAGAAATGCAAAGAGTTATGCTTTTATAACAGCAGATGGGTTATCTGTAAATTTGTTTTATAATCCGAATTGTTTACTTCGAGAAAATGAAAATACTCATAATGCACCTGATAGAGTTTGTGTAAATGCTGTATATGATATGAATGGAGCTTCTAAACCAAATATGTTTGGTAAGGATAGAGGGTTTGTTACGGTTCTATATCCTAATGAAGAAGCTGTTGCAGTTGCTGTTCGTTATATAAAATCAGCTGGTAATTCAAATTTTAAAAATGCACCAAAACTTTGTAGTAGTTTAGGTAAAGATTTAGTTGTCCCTAATATAGATGAATTAACGGCTATAATGTTACATCATTATATTATTCCAAATAATTCTAATGCAACTTTTCATTGGTCATCAACTTCAAGTTTTGGTTCTGTTGGGTATAATATAAATGTTCCATTAGGTTGGGCTATAAGGTTTAATTCTGGCGAACGTTTTCGTCAAGTTGTTGGAGATGGTGGATATTCAGTGTATTGTATAAAGAATGTTACTATAAAATAATAGCAATTATTATAATAAAAAAACAGCCCCTTTAATAGAGGCTGTTTTTCTTTATGAATTTGATAACTATTCGTGTTTATCGTTGTTATCTTTATTTTCGTTACCCAAATCAAAATCAGGAGAACCGAACATTCCTTCGATTTCTTCCAAAATTGCAGATGGTTTTCTTGCTTGATTTCTTTGAGCAACTGCACGTTTTCTTTCTTCGCGTTCTTTTTCTTCATTCGCATTAGAAAGATGATGGAAGCCTGTACCTGCAGGAATTAGACGACCGATGATAACGTTTTCTTTCAAACCTCTCAACATGTCTTTCTTACCTTCAACTGCGGCTTCTGTCAAGATTCTTGTTGTTTCTTGGAATGAAGCTGCTGAAATGAAGCTTTCAGTGTTCAAAGAAGCTTTTGTGATACCTAACAACATGTATTCACAAGTTGCAGGAGTACCGCCTTTTTCTTCTACTGCTTTATTTTCTTTTTCGAAAGTTTGCATTTCAACTAATTCACCTGGTAACAATGTTGTATCACCTGCATCAACAATTTTAACTTTTTTAGTCATTTGTCTTACGATGATTTCAACGTGTTTATCAGCGATTTCTACACCTTGAGAACGGTATACTCTTTGTACTTCGTCTACAAGATATTGTTGTGCTGCTTCAGGTCCGCAAAGTCTGATTACGTCGTGTGGATTTAAAGGACCACTTGTTAATGGCTGACCTTTTGTAATCTTTTGTT
>CALUVP010000042.1 GCA_944324215.1 Candidatus Gastranaerophilales bacterium
GTTTACTTTGACTCTGCCTGATAAGACATATTCATCTGCTTTTCTTCTTGAGCAAAAACCGCTTTGCGCTATATATTTGTTAATTCTCATAGAAAAATTATACCATTAAAAAAGAAAAGCAAGGATATTATCCTTGCTTTATCTAAAAAATAATATGAAATTTATATTTTAAAAATTCTAATGTTTTTAAAATAAACTGTTGCAAAACAATTTATTTTAATCTAATTCAAGAACACATCTTACGCCTTTTGGGTATTCATATGGACCATTTTCTGTTTCTGTTGAAGCTATACCACCGGATAAATTTAAGAAAGAATTGCTTGTTCCCCATATTCTGTATGGCGCACAATTATCCACATCGCCTGATGTATTTTCAGGTGCAACAAGACATCCCGTTTCTTTTACACTACATCTATCTAAACCATTAGAGGAACTACTATCACAGAATTGAAGGCCGTTTTTACCTCTATGCTTATTCCAATACGATGAATAAACTGTCTCAAGATTTAAATTTCTTGCTATATTTTGCAACTCTAACAATTTTGGCAATCTCCATTTACCTGCCGAATTTGAGTCTGGAGCCCAATTAGCACATAATGATGAAGCTGCTGTTGCTTGACATACTGTTCTCATTCCGCCAGAATATGTACTATCACCATTTTGATTTGAAGTATAATTACCAGATGTAACAGCTTCCCCCCAACAACAGTTTTTTGTATCACAATATTCTGATGTTTTTCGTACTTTTTTTACGCTTGGATTTAAAGCCATTAATTGTTCATCTGTATAATTAGCCATAGGTCCATTTTCATCAAGCGCATTATATTTAGTCATACAAATATGTTTGCCTGTACCTAAAAATTTTTTATTTATAAATAATGCGTTATATTTATCACATATTTTTTGATATTCTTTAGCTTTCTCAGGAGTAATTCCTTCTAATGTTTGATCAGCAACACTTGTTTTTAAAATAGCATCAGTTACACATCTTACACTCTTTGGAGACATGTATGCATCACTTTCCGTTTTTATTGAAGCTACACCACTGGATAAATCCAAAAAAGAATTCCCTACTCCCCATATTCTGTGAGGCGAGCAAGTATCCACATCACCTGGTGTATTTTCAGATGCAACAAGACATGCACCACCTTTCTCTGTGCACCTATCTACACCATTAGAAGAACTACTATCACACAATTGAAGACCATCGCCATTCATATATAAATTAAGAAAATAAGAATAAGCAGTTTCACAAGGTATATATTGCGCAATGGCGTTCAATTCTTCTTTATATGGAAGTCTCCACGCTCCTTTTAGTGAACCTGTTGGATTCCAATTGTTACATAATATTTCAGCAGAAGTCGCTTGACAAACTGTTCTTGAAGATCCGCCATATACTGTTGAATTAGTATAGTTATTAGATGTAACCCCTTGCCAACAACAACTTTTAGATTTACAATATTCTGTTTGATTATTAACGAATTTTATTCCCAATTTAACAATAGAAGAATCAACTGGATTAAATGGCCCATTTAAATCCAATGCATTAAATTTTGTGACACATATATTTCTACCGTTTGGATTACCATTATATTTTGCAGAAACAAAGAAAGCATTAAACTTATCGCAATCTTCTTGACTTGCAGGCTCTCCAATAGAATAATCAACATTATGAGTATAGTATCTTCCACTACCAACATTCGATGTTACACATCTTACACTTTTTGGAGACATGTATGCATTACTTTCCGTTCCTGTTGAAGCTACACCACTGGATAAATCCAAAAAAGAATTCCCTACTCCCCATATTCTGTGAGGCGAGCAAGTATCCACATCACCTGATGTATTTTCAGATGCAACAAGACATGCGCCACCTTTTTCACTACATTTATCTGTACCATTAGAAGAACTACCATCACACAATTGAAGACCTGCAGAACCTTGATTAGAAGAAAGAATAGAAATATTGCCCTTTAGTGCATTAAGTTCTGCAAGCGTTGGTAATCTCCAAGCTCCAGGAGCATAATGAGCTGGAGACCAATTAGAGCAAATTTTTTCTGCAGCAGTAGCTTGACAAATTGTTCTTGTGCAACCAGAATAAGAGCTGTCACCATTTGCACCATTAGTACAACTTGATGAGCTTTTATTGCTATCAGTAGCCTTCCAACAACAATTTTTTATAGTACAAGGCTTCTTTACATCTACAACTTTAACTAAATTTTCAGCAGGTTTTACTCCTGAAATATTTCCATCAAATGCATTATATTTCATCATGCATAAATCAGTTGCTAAACCCGTAGTTTCCTTTGGAAGATACACAGCTCCAACTGACTCACAACACTCTTGTGTAGGTTTACCACCACTTTCCCTGCAACTAGCAGTTCCGCCTTTACACTCTCCATCAATTAATTCGTAGCCATCTGTGCATTCGCTACATTCGTTGTTTTCGCACTTTTTGCAAAATGAAGCTGTACAAGGTGTGCATTTGCAATTGTCCCATTTATTTGCATATTTACCAGGAGAACATTGCTTGCCTTGACAAGGATTGTCATCTTCTGTATCTCCATCTCCACTGTTGTTGCCAGAGCCAAAAGAATTAAGCCCTACCGAGATAGAAGAATTTTTTAGCTTTTTCGAAATTATAGGAGCAAAAGCCGCCAATAAAACAGAAATAATGATTAAACCTACAACGATTTCGACAAGCGAAAAACCAAAAATCTTTTTCATATTATTCCTTAAACCATACACTTACATATTTCCATATCCAACAAAATAGGAAACACTGTTAACATAATACTATAAATTTTAAAAAAGTAAAATATATAGTGCCAAAACATAAACAGACAAGACAAATAGCCGTATAACTAAAAATTTATAAAAAACAAAGCCCTTCTTTAAAAGAAGGGCCACTGTATTAAATAGTAAAATTATTACATAAATTATCCTAAAATGTCTTGCACTTTTGCTTTATCAACATGCTCTTGATAATTTTTGCCTGATTCAAAAGATTTTTTACTTGCCATACTTTCAAGAGTAAGTCCTGTAATTAATGCACCTGCAGCTAAAACAGCTTTTGCCGGTTTTGGCAGATTTTTTACATAATCACTACATTTTTTTGCAATAGGTGACAATTCCTCTGCTGCTTGTTTTACATATTTATTATCCATAATTTTTTTACCAAAATCAG
>CALUVP010000043.1 GCA_944324215.1 Candidatus Gastranaerophilales bacterium
GCGGTGGAGAAATTGGTTTTGGAGGTGGAGAACCTGCATTATTACCTGAATTTGAGCCAATGATGAATATGTTGATGGATGCAGGATGTGATAATATTAGAGTCCATTCTTCTTGTGTTAAATATTCACCTGCAATTGAAAGAGGATTAAGGGAAGGGAAAGTTACTCTCGTTTGTTCTGTTGATTCAGGTACACCGGAAACATATACTGATATAAAAAGAGTTAATCATTTTGATAAGGTATGGGAAAATTTAACAAAATATGCTTCCAGTCAAACTGATAATATTTACAAGGCAAAAACAAAATTTATTATTTATCCAGGTTATAATGATAATAAAGATGAACTTGATAAATGGTTTGATTTAACTGTTAAAGCAGGTATAAAGAGTGTTGTACTTGATGTTGAAGGTGGTTGGTATATTAATAATAAATATAATATATCTGATGAAATGTATGAACTCCTTGAATATGCAGGTAAAAAAGCGGACGAACTTGGTATGAAATATGTAGAATATTATGATAGAGCAAATGATATGCGCATTCATAAAGAAGAATATAAACAACTGAGAGAAAATGGACAAAATACATAGTAATATTTTCGAAAAAATTAAAAACTATAAGCATTACTTTATTGATATATTAATATTAGCATTTCCTCTTTTGATAGGGAATCTTGGTCATACTCTAATTGGAGCAACAGATGTTTTTGTTGTAGCAAAGTATAAAATTGATGCTCTTGCCGCTATAAGTATTGCAAATTCTATTCTGTTTACAATTTTCATTTTTGGGATCGGTTTGATATGCGCTGTTTCTATTGTTCTTGCAAATAAAAGAGGTTCAAGACAAAAAACAAAGAAATATTTACTTTCAACTTTAATTTTTTCGTTTGTTTTGGCTGTATTTTTTTCTATAATCTGTTTTTGCTCAAAATTATTAATACCGTATATGGGTTTTGAAGAGCATTTAATTCCTTATATCAAAGAATATATTACAATTGTATCCTTTTCAATGTTAGGAATGTTTTTATATGAGGGGGTAAAACAATTTTTACAATCATATGAAATTGTTAATTTCCCTAATTTAATACTATTATTGGCCGTAGTTGTAAATTTTATTTTTGATATAACATTAGTTTTTGGATTTGGAATTATTCCGTCAATGGGTTCAAAAGGTGCTGCAATTGCAACATTCTCTGTAAGAACATTGATGGGAATTATAATGTTCTTATACGTTTTTAGGTTTATTGATTTTAAATCTAAAATTGATTTTTCATATATGAAAAATTTGGTTAAAATAGGTTATCCGATAGGAGCCGCATTATTATTGGAATTTCTTGCTTTTAATATAGTTACAATACTAGTTGGGCGTGAATCTGCTCTTCTTGCAGCAACACATAGTATTTTAACAACAATATCATCTGCTACCTTTATGGTTCCTTTAGCCATATCCACAGCAGTATCTGTAAAGGTTGCATATTATTATGGTGCAAGGAAAACAGAAGAAATAAAAAGATTTTCATTGGCAGGATTGATAATGGGTGTAGGTTTTATGGCATTAGCAGGAATATGTTTTGCTCTATTCCCCAAACAGTTAATAAGTTTGTTTACAAATAATAAATCAGTATTAGAAGTTGCAATACCAATAATGATGGTAGTAGCTATGTATCAAGTATTTGACGGATTTCAGGTTGTTTCAGGTGGTATTTTAAAAGGATTTAAATTAACAGCTTTTGTTTCTAATGCTGTTTTCTTTGGATATTGGATTGTGGGGATGCCTTTAGCTGTTCTTTTGGTTTATAAATTTGATATGTCTCTAAGAGGTTATTGGATTGCTCTTGCTGTATCATTATGTGTTATGGGCTTTGTTCAAGCATATATGGCAAAATATAAATTTAATCAGGTTAAAGAAATGTATAAATAATAATTAAAATTAATTAATGTATATACAATTCAGACGAATTTAAGGTATAATAAGCGTATTGTTTTATAGTTTTTAAATAGGTTTATATGGAAGAGAAATTAAAGTATAAGAGAATTCTGCTAAAACTAAGCGGTGAAGCTCTTTTGGGAAAACAAGAATTTGGGATTGATCAAAATCCATTAGAAATGATTGCAAATGAAGTAAAACAAGCATATGATGCAGGTGCTGAAATTGCAATAGTTGTTGGTGGCGGTAATATTTTTAGAGGCGTAAAAAATTCTGCAAAATATGGTATGGATCAAGCTACCGGTGATTATATAGGAATGCTTGCTACAGTTATGAACGCACTTGCACTTCAAAGTGCGTTAAGAAAAATAAATGTTCATTGTAGAGTGCAGTCAGCTATAGATATGGATAAAATAGCTGAACCATACATTAGATTTAAGGCAATAAGACATCTTGAAAAATCAAGAGTTGTTATTTTTGCTGCAGGAACAGGAAATCCATTCTTTACCACAGATACAGCGGCTGCGTTAAGAGCGTCAGAAATAGGTGCTGAAGCTATGTTGATGGCTAAAAATGGAGTAGACGGTGTATATTCTGATGATCCGAGAATTAACCCAAATGCTAAAAAATATAGTAATATTACCTATGATGATATAATTATTAAAGGTTTGAAAGTTATGGATACTGCATCTTGTGCTTTATGTAAACAGAATTCTATACCAATTGTGGTATTTGATTTTGCAGCAAAAGGCAGCATTATAAAAATATTAAAAGGCGAAAATATAGGAA
>CALUVP010000044.1 GCA_944324215.1 Candidatus Gastranaerophilales bacterium
AAATCACGTTCTGCGGGAATTTGGCGAGCAATTCAAGATCCATTGCAATCAACAGTAGATTTAAATCCGGCTGTATTTGGGGTTAAACCTAAAGCAACTACAGTAGCTAAACAAACAGCTCCATCACAAAAATTACCAGATGTTGTAGATAAAATATATGGTGGTAAAGCAGAAGCTGAAGCTGTTGTTTTTGGAAATGGAACACTTGCAGATATTAACCCTTCAATAATTGAAAATGCAATAGAAGAACTAACTAAATACTTCGGTCGTGAAATAAAAGCCAGTGACTTACAAGTTATAAAAAATTCAAAAGGTGCTTTTATTAGTTATTTTGATCCTGAAACAAATTTAGCAACAGCATTTTCAAATAGTGGTGAACTAAATGTACAATTTAAAATAGCATTTGATGCTCAAGGTAATATACAGTCTTTTGATTTAGCAACAATTTATACTGATGGTGAATTTATTCGTAGATGACATAAAAATAAAAATGTTAAAAGGTGTTATTTTTATAAATAACACCTTTTATAAATTCTATTTGTAATTTAATTTTTTACTAAATTAGCTCAATGTCCTTTATTTAAATTTCCATATAAAATTTCAGCTAATCTTGTTAATTTATAGACACTGTTATCTTTTTACTTAACTTTTTAGATAAATCATATTTAACTTTTAAACGGTTTACAATCTAATACAATAGAGGGTTTTTAATATATAAAATTCTTTAAACTCAGCAAGAAAATTCTTGTATGCATTTTTTTGCAAGTGTGCAGCAGTATTTATATATCACCATGATTGTTTTTATAATAATAAGAAACAAATTATAAACTATAAAAATATCAAAAATCCCTTTAAGATAAACAGTTTAACCATGATTTTCTCATGTCGTGTAAATATCAATAAAACACCTAATATTATAAAAACAAACAGTAACAAAAGTTTACAAACATGCCTAAACTCTAATAAAATTGCTTGCATTCAGAATTTTAGCAAGTATGATGATTATGATGCCGGATAGCGGTATCAATTTTGATAGCCGAAAATGAGGAAAATATGTCAAAAGACGTTATAGAAATAGAAGGTACTATTCTTGAATCTATGCCGAATGCGATGTTTAAAGTTAAGCTTGAAAACGGGTACGAGATTCTGGCACATATTTCAGGGAAAATCAGAAAGAATTTTATCAGAATTCTTCCGGGTGACAGAGTAAAAGTGGAAATGACACCTTATGATTTAACCAAAGGAAGAATAACATTCAGACTTAAATAACAAATATTAAATAAAGAAAAGGAATAAAAAAATGAAAACAAGATCTTCAGTAAAACCTATGTGCGACAAATGCAAAGTTATCAAAAGAAAAGGCAGAGTTGCAGTAATATGCGAAAACCCTAAACATAAACAAAGACAGGGTTAGATTTTGCATAGAGTGACGGCGAACGAAGTGAGCCTAACTCGAAACAGCGCAGAGCTTATGAATGTAGTTTTGCGGGAGTAAAACGAAATAAGTAACAGCGGAGCGTCAAGCAATAATCTAAAGAAAAGAAAGTAAAAGTACAAAATATAAAGGAAACAAGAACATGGCAAGATTAGTTGGGGTAGACTTACCTCGTAACAAAAGACTAGAAGTAGCTCTTACATACATATATGGTATCGGACCTGCTAGAGCTAAAAAGATTCTTGAAGTTACCGGAATTTCACCGGACTTGAGAACAGATGATTTAACAGAAAATGATATTAAAGAATTGCGTAATGCTTTATCTGAATATCATATTGAAGGTGACTTAAGACGTGAAGTTGCTATGAACATCAAACGTCTTCAGGAAATCAATTCGTATAGAGGAATGAGACACAAAAGAGGACTTCCTTGCAGAGGTCAGAGAACAAAAACTAATGCTAGAACAAGACGCGGTAAGAAAACCGGACCTATTGCAGGTAAGAAGAAATAGAATTTTAGCCGGAGCAGCAATGAACTAAACAGGCTTGATTCAAATGCAGCAAAGCTATAATTCTAATAAGACGAAAATAATAAATAGTAAAATATAAGGAAAAGAAAAATGGCAAGACCAAAAACTACAAAGAAAAAAGAAAAGAAAAATGTATTGCAGGGTATTGTTCACATACAATCAACCTTCAACAATACAATAGTAACTTCTACAGATACTCAAGGTAATGCTATTGCCTGGGCTACTGCAGGTGCTACAGGTTTTAAAGGTGCCAGAAAAGGTACTCCGTTTGCAGCACAGTCAGCAGCTGAATTGGTAGCTAAAAAATCTATCGATCAGGGTATGAAAAAAGTTGAAGTTTATATCAAAGGACCTGGTTCAGGACGTGAAACAGCTATCAGAGCTATTCAGGCAGCCGGACTTGAAATTACTTTGATTAAGGACGTAACACCAATTCCGCACAACGGATGCCGTCCGCCTAAAAAACGTAGAGTATAGTATATAAAGTGACTAGTGAATGGTGACCAGATAATTGAATTAGAACTCTATTCATCGCTCGCTATTCATCAAATAAAAGCGGGGGCTTGCTTTAAGCCAAAAAGTAAACCATAGATGCCCCGCAAAAGAAAAGGAGAAAAAAATGGCAAGATATACAGGACCAACTAATAAATTATTCAGAAATAAGAAAGTTAAAGATTTGTCAAACAGAAAATTAACTTCTTCTATGAGACAAACTGCTTCAGGGCAGCATGGTGCTGTCAGAAAGAAACTTTCTGAATACGCTATTCACTTAGCAGAAAAACAAAAAATCAGATTTAC
>CALUVP010000045.1 GCA_944324215.1 Candidatus Gastranaerophilales bacterium
ACCAATGCCTTGTGCTGCGCCAGTAATGATACAAACTTTGTCAGATAATAAACGTTCCATAAATAAAAATCTATTTCAAACTACGTCCTCCATCAATAACCAGATTTGTTCCTGTTACCCAAGCTGCAGCATCCGATAACAGATAGATAATGGCATGAGCGACTTCTTCTGGCTTTCCATAGCGTTTTAATGGATACATATCCACATCCTTGGCAACATCTTCTTCAGAAAGAAGCCTGTTTTCTATCAATGGAGTCTGAATTCGTCCGGGATGAACGGCATTACAACGAATCCCCTTACCAGCTAGTTCCAAGGCAGCGTATTTCATATAAGCACTTAATGCACTTTTAGAAGCCCCATAAATTCCATTAGCGGGAGCTACATTACTATAACCAGAAATAGAAGCTGTAAAAACAATGGAAGAAGGATTTTTCAATTTTTTCTTTCGCACCAATAGTTTTATCAAAAGCATAGGTGCAAAAACATTTATGCCAAACACTTCCTCCAATACATCTAACGAATAAAATTGTACCGGAAGCATTTTTCCTACACCAGCATTGCATACCAAACCATCCAACGGAGGTAAAGACATTATTAATTTATTAACGTCTTCCTCGTTGGATAAATCTGCTATAATAACCTGATGTTCCTTTCCTCCTTCAAGAGACTGAAGGGTTTCATGCAAGTTTCGTTCGTTTCTACCGGTCAGAACTAATGTTGCCCCCAACCGGGCACACTCTATAGCTACACTTCTTCCAATACCGGAAGAAGCACCTGTTACAAGGACTGTTTTCCCCTCTAATGAAAAAGGATTATCCATCACAGACGAGAAGAAACCAGATTAAATAAATCACCAATGGTAACCTGTTTCTTCATGTCATCACCTGTAACCGTCACATTATATTCCTCATCGATCATAGTGATAATCAACAGAGCTACCAATGAAGTATATCCCTCTATCTCTCTAAACTTAGTTTCAGCTGTCAATGAGTTTGCATCTACATCATCAAATTGTTCTGCAAACTTCTCGATAAATTCATTCAATTCCATATTATTATATATTTAGTTTTACATTAATCTCTTAGCAGGATTCCCCATTACAGTCGTCCCTTCTTTTACACGCCTAATCACAAAACTACAGGCACCAACATGTGCCCTATCTTCAACTACCACTCCGTGATTCAAGACAACTGAGGTATAAATATCGACTTCATTACCAACAATTGTTCCACCCACACAAGTAACATGTGTATCAATCCGATTCCAATCACCCATACATACATCGTGCCCTATTACAGTATACGATTGTATCAGATTATAACTGCCTACCTTAGCATCTGCTCCAATACTGGTATATGCTCCTATAATATTTCCTTCTCCAAGCTGTACATTTGTCCCGATACGTGCCGTATGATGAATCAGATTAACAAACTTAGCTCCTCTATTAATCAATTCCTCCATGCACTTTTTACGGGCAGCTCCACCTATAGAACATACAAATACATCGTTTTCTTGTGGAAGATAAGTACTAATTCTATCTAAGATCGGAGGATAATTAGTAAAACCATCCAAAGCATGAAGATTATCATCGATAAACCCTTTAATAACATATTCATCTTCATACCCTATACTTTCACGAGACATATCATACAGCGTTCGTCCCATGCCACCGGCTGCAATGATTATAAGATTCTTCATTCTCTAGAAATTACTTGGTCAAAAACATTTATTACTTGACGAGCTATTACTGATGGAGCAAAACGAGCTTTACATGCTTCTGATATTTTATATTTGTCATACTGATTCAAATCATGACAAACCTTCACAATTCCCTGTGCCAGTGCCTGAGAATCTTCTACTGGAACTAAAACTCCATTACTAAAATCAATACATTCCTTACTACCGCCACAACTAGTAGCCACAACTGGTAAACCAACTGAAAGAGCTTCTAATATAGCAACCGAAAAATTCTCTGAACGAGATGAGGATATAAAAACATCGCTATTTTTAAGAAGAAAAATTATTTCTTCCTTACTTTTCCTTCCTAACAATTTTACATGTTCTGTAAGGCCATATAAAGAGATCATTTTCTCTAATTTTGTTCTCTCCACACCGTCACCTATAATTTTCAACATAACTGATGGGCACTGTTTTACGACCTCCTGCATTGCATCTATCAAAATATCAAATCCCTTAACTTTCAATAAACTACCTATAGTTATTAACTCAAGATTATTATTTATTTCTCTAGAACTGACCTGAAAAGTAGCAAATTCTTCTGCAATCATATTATGGACAACGACAGAATCCTTTTGAAAATGTTTATAAATCTGTTGTTTTAAAGATTCTGAAACTGCAATAATTCTATCCGCACCCTGATAAGCTATATTTCCACGATAAATAACAAATGCTGATAGTTTTTCTTTGTTAAGCGCACTCCAATGTTCCATACCCACTAAAGGAATATGATATTTTTCTTTCAAATATACTGCACAAGATATATTATATAAAAAATGAGCATATACAATATCAGGTAACAGATGAGTTTTTAAATATTGTTTAAACACCTTCAACAACATCTTTTTTCTCACCCAATATTGCAATTGATTGCTTATCTTATTCAAAAAAAATGTAGGGAAGTAATATAAACCGTATATTTCTATATCATTATCAACAGTTCGAGTTATCCCAAATTTTCTCCGATATGTACGGAAACGACCATCTACATATAATATTGACACTTTGTGCCCCAATTTACTTAACGCAATAGCTTGTTCCTTTTCAAAACAACCGTACTGAGGATCTTGCTTAGTTGGATAACCATTCGCAATAACAACAATGTTCATTTGAATATGAATTTACAAATTTATTTATCTTATATATCAAAAAATACAAATCAGTATATTTCTATTAGTACAATGAATCGTAAAATTCTCATACTATAGAAGAATCAAGATTCATTTTCTTCCTGATCGTCAATAAACCATAAATAATAATTAGAATGTACAAAAAAATCGAATTAGTCAATCCGGACATTATTGATCCTCTTGGAGCAAAAAATATCACAGAGAAATAATTGAAAGCTAGAATAATTAAAAATAAATTAACTTTCTTATGCTTATCCAACAAAACAGTATCCAACTTACGAAACAAAATACCAAATAAGAAAAACAATAATAATGTAAAAGGAAAACCTATATCACATAGCAATTCTCCAACACATGAAGATCCTAATCCTCTATCTGCATTATCATATTCTGTCACTATTTTTGCCAAGTAATAGAAATTTAAATCAGTACCGACAAACTGAGATAATAAAGGTGTTAATCCTGGAATGGCTCCTATTAAAGAAAGCAATAAAAACAAACCTCCATAAAGGTGTCCAGTAGACCACCAATAATAATAAATATTATAAGTATATATGCTAAAAGATAGTTCTCGAGTTGGAGCAAATAATGATGTATTTTCATTATAGGATTGATAAAAAATATATCCCCGCGAGATGGCATCTGATATATCCATTCCTTCATAATGGCTAAAAGACAAACCACCTAAGATTTTGAATAAGCTTAAAAATATGCCTCCGATTATTACTAATAAGAAAGCATACAAAAAAGGAATATCTTTATGTGATAATATAAGATAACCACAATATAAAAATAAAAACAGAGTTACTGATACCGCTCTACCTCCTGCCGTAAACCACAACAATATGATTGATAAATATAAGACTATAAAAGGTAAAGGAAATAATTTGAAATAATGCAACAATCCGTTAACTCGTTTACCATTATTATAAGCATTCCATACAACCATAATAATAACAGCTTTCAAAAACAATTGCATATAATTAAAGAAACGTGCTGCATTCCCATCCTCAATAGTAGAACCATCTCCAGCCGAACCATATCCTCCAATAAAAAAAGAAAAGCCCATTCTTTGTACAAAGAGTAAGAAACAAAGCCATGCTAAAACAACAAATGGCCATAGATATGGAAATTTTATTCGACTCACCAACTCAATTGTATTCCGTCCAACAGGTATTAATAAATAGCCCAACAGAAACAAAGACAGACATAAAGCCGAAAAATTCAAAGCTCCACAAAATATACTATTCTTGTAAAACCAATTCATATTTACATCGTACCCCAACACATAATCTAATGGTAACTGAAAATAAACTACTACATAGAATAGTACAAACATATTGCGTATAGAAACTATACGTCGGTCATAGCGAGTTACATAACATGAATAGTAATGTACAACAAGCATAGCACAAACACCTATCAGAACACTGGACATAAAGGTTTTATCCAACGTATCCGGTGCAAACCAATGAAGCAATAAAAAATATAATGGGAAACAAGCCTGTATATATATGTAAGGAATATAACGCTTCATACAAACTTTCCAATCTATTAATTTAATAAACTTCTATAAAATTTATCAATTTACTTATACTAACCTACAAAATTTACCTTCTTGTATCAATACTAATACCACAAAGTAAAAAGAAGATCTAAAGCAATATAAAAAAGAACTGCCGTTTGCATTATTAATATCAGCCTTTTTAGATACACCTTGTTAGCGATTAACTTACAATAAATTTACTACCCAAAAAGCTACAACAAATTTGAAAACATCAGCCAACACATAGTATCTTTGAAAATATCTATCCATACTGATTTTTAATATTTCACTTGCAAACCTTATCAAATAACTTTTCCCATTGTCTAGCTATATTCTTAGCCTCAAAACGTTTAATTGATTGCAATGCATTACCCGCAACACGAATACGAAAATCTTCGTTACTAAGTAAAGAATCCATTGCATTGGATAATGCATTAATGTCACCATCTGGCACAATAACCCCATCATTTCCTGAAGTTATAATTTCATTAACTACCCCTTGAATAGAGAATGCCACACATGCACATCCTTGCGACATAGCCTCCAACAGCGACATAGGGAATCCTTCTATTCTTGAAGACAAAACAAAAATGGACGATTCTTGTAACAAACCCTGCACATTGTTTACAAACCCCAAAAAACTGACAGAATGAGTGACACCTTTGTTCTCCACCATTTGCTTCAATGTATTCATAGATTCATCGGACCCCGTGCCTGCAATCTGTAATACCCAATCCGGATATTTTGAAGCTATCATAACCCAAGCATCAATCAACATATCAAATCCTTTTATACGCCATACATCAAGCCGTCCCATAGCGGTTATCACCTTCTTTCGTTCACCTACGTGAGACAAAACATCGAATGTCAGAGGATTATACATTACAACTTTCCTGGGATACTTCTTACCTAATAACTGATAATCTTTTTCTGTCAATATGGCCAAAGCGTCTGCAAAACCATATAAATGATGCCTTACAAAATTAAAACGCATCAACTTATTAGGCAAAAACGAAGTATGGTCGGAAGCAATTAATGGGATTCCTGTACCCCATGTAGCAAACCTCCCTAAAAGATAAAAAGGAGGCATAACACCAATTACAACATTAGGACGTTCAGTCTTAACAATATGCCGTGCTCTTAACAATACAAACAATCGGCGCAAACCTCCCAATAATCGTTTCTTTGCGTTATAAACAGACAATAATCGTACTCGATTATCCATTGGATAGCTACCTTTTGTAGGATTAGTTGCAACTATTACATCATGCCCTTGCTTAACGAACTCGTTGCATAATACAGCCGTAACCCGCTCAGCTCCACCTCCAATCATTGCAGGAATAAAGAAAAGTATTTTCATTTTATTTTTCTCAGTAAAACAGATTTCATTTTATTTTTTTCACCTTTACCAAACCCAAAGACATAAATTGTTAACCCTATTACTAACAACATTACAATAATCTGCAAGAAAAAGTTAACATCCCCTAATATTCGGATAAGAATAATAGACTCAACTAGTACAATCACTCCTACACAGAAGACAACACTCAATACTTCTTTTACATATTTTACAACATTCAATAATCCAGTTCTTCCAGCTAATAATAATATATTAATATAATTAACAACTTCCAGAAGCAACATTATCCAAAATACTGAAACAATTGAAAAGTTTAATTTCAAAACTACATAAGATAATATCACAGGTATAAATAATATTATACTTTCATATAATTGATACTTCTTCAATTCTCCAGAGGCTTTATAAACCAAATCCAAAGGATAATGTAATGCTCTAAATAGCATATAAACCAATATAATTTTCAAAAATATATCTACATACTCAGGTTGTATTCCTAACCAAAATTCAACAATTGAACTAGTATAAAAAAACAGAGGAAAAGCCATCAACAAATATATAAAAGACACAATCCTGGTAAAAAGATCCATCAGTCTATAAAAATCACCTTTATTGCCTTCTGAATATAAAGCAATTCCTTGAGGATTAACAGCAACTACTATATTATTTAGGATAGTAGATAATGCATTCTTTACTTGATAGACAATACCTCGGGCTGCATTCACAACTGTTCCCCCAAACATATTTAAAAGAAAGTTTATTCCTTCGTGTGAAATAGAATAAGAAAGATTACCTAAAAAATTCCACGATGCAAAAGATGTCATATTACGTACTAATTTTCTATCTTTAATCTTCACCAACTTACATTCAGAAAAGTGTCTCTTACAGTATCCTATATTTATAAATCGAATAATGAGAGAAACAAGGAAAACAAGTACCGAATACAACTTTAACTTATCAAATTCGAAGTAAAACAAGCAAAATACAATTAATAGCCTAAGAATTCCATCTATTATTGAAACATAAGCAAAGAAATTCATTTTTTCATTTGCTATAATTAGTGCATCATAAGGAATAGTCATTATCATTACAATTGATGATAACACAGAAAAATGCAATACCCAATAAGCGGCACTTATTCGATTTGGATCAACTACAAGCTTATTCGAAATATACCATAATCCAGCTGCTTCTACAAGAACTAAAAACAATATAGATACACCAAGGTGTATATATACACCAACAGAAAATATTTCCTGAATACGTTCTAAAGCACCATGTCCTTTTTCATAATTAATGAATCGTTGTATTGCTGATGAGAATATAGTTTTCAATGATGAAAAGAGAAGCACAACTCCACCTATAACATTATATAATCCATAATCGTTTACCCCCAATTCCCTTAATAATACTCTCGAAGTATAAAACATTACTAACAAAAGTACCAACATACGAATATAAAGGAATACTATATTCTTTGATAAACGTTTGATATTCATAATTAACGCAAGCGATTTATTTTAGCTTACCATAAATATACTCTTCAATGACTTTAGTAGGCGCTCTATTTAGGGTATATCTCTTTGAAAGGACACTTTTCAGTACCCTAAACCGAATTTTGTTAGTAAGCACTCAATTTAGGGCATCCCCCTTTGCAAGGGCACTTTTCAGTGCCCTAAATCGAGTTTCGTTAATTGATTAGTTTTGAATTTAACATTGATTATAATCGAAGTGATTTAGTCAACTCTTTAAAAGTAAATCCTTCTCCTGCTCCAGCACCAGCTTCTGAAGGTAAGGGAGCTGCTGCTCAATCAGAGGGCAGCAGACTTTGTTGTAATGGAAGTCGATGTCGTCCAGCAGTTCGTATGCCAGGTCGTCCGCCATGTCGCCACCATAACCGGCAGCCACAACGCCGATGGCCATCAGGCGACGGACGGTGGAGCCTGTCACGAAATCCTTGGCCATCAGCCCCAGCTCGTGCGGCAAGACCTCATACGACAGGTTGCAATAACGCAACAGTTCGGCAAAGTCGGGCGACTCGGTGAGGTAGGCTTCCAGCATCTCCTCCTGATAGCGGCGCAGCAGAAGGAAGGTCTTCAGGTCGGGCAGCTTCTTCACGAACGGACGGCTCATTACCCAAAACAGGGCATGCGACAACACGATGCGGTCTTCGTTGGGATGGTAGTAGAACATAAAATCTTCGGGACGCTGGGTTTCGTGCAGGTGACGCTCTAACTTGTCGAACACACTCCGACGTTGTTTCATAATGTCTTGTCTGTTCATAGGTTTGAGTTCAGAGTTATGAGTGATAAGATTTCAGATTTCTGATTTAAGTTTTGTCTGCGCAGGCGTTCTCCTTTTTAGTTCCCGGCTCAAGGCCGGGATGACCATGCGGAAGGAGCAAAAGAGTTCTGATTTCAGATTTCTGAGTTCAAGGTACCCCATCCCCCTGTAAGCACTCAATTTAGGGCATCCCCCTTTGAAAGGGCACTTTTGAGTGCCCTAAACCGAGTTCTGTTAATTAATTAGTTCTGAATTTAACATTGTCTTGTAGCCAAAGTGATTTTGTCAGGAACCATGTTAACATAATCCCTGCACCCGTTAAAAGTAAGCCTCCAATATTGACGTACCTCCATAAGGAAAGCTCCTTTAGAAATGGTTAATGATCAATGGTTAGTAAATGTCCAATTTTGACATATTCCATCAGGAAAGCCTTTTGGGGAAGCTTTCCGCTTAATGTTTTCAAAACCGGACTTGATTTTTAAAGTTTGTTAGTATTGATTCCAAAAGTCATCGGCAGCAGGTTCTCATAATCCCTGCGTTCTTCTGAACATCTCATGGAAAAAATTCTTCAAATAATCCAGGGTGGAAATTCCGTTGGCCCGGCAAGTGGATATTGTTATAGTTCTACTGCCGAGATGGTTCTTTTCAGGAAGTTTCTTTTGTTCCTTTAAGGTGTGTCATTTGGGAACGTTTACTTGATGTAGCTGAAGACGTTTCGGCTGTGCTGTGTTATGATCAGCATAGCAGGTGAAGGGGTAGCAGCTTCACTACTCGTCTGTATTTGTTTGTAAGTTTATATTTTTTTACAAATAGTAATGACAGCATGCAGGCCAGAATGAAGTATAAAACACGTGTCTGTGTCGGAACACAGACAACCCGCCTGCGGCTGGGACTCCTGCTGCAACACGAATGGTCCGGACTTGCAGGAAGCTCGGATACAGGTTGTTTGTCAGTGTGTTGCGGGTGGAGTAGAGTAGAAGCTGATGCTTGTTTGCGGAAGGGAGGACGGAACGTCCGGGTACGCTACGCGGTCGCCTCTCACAGGTAGATGATCGGAGAGACGGACGTCAAGTTCAGTTTCTGCGGGGACAAAGATAGT
>CALUVP010000046.1 GCA_944324215.1 Candidatus Gastranaerophilales bacterium
ACAGTTTTCCCAACGGTTTACTGTTGAAAAGGCAATTCCCAATTCCTTGGCAAGCATTTGCTGACTAAGATGAAGTTTTTCTCGAACATACTTTACCTTGTCACTGAACGACACGTTTTCACCTCAACTACCATTGCCGATATCCGGCAACTGCTTATAGTAAAATTATAGCAAATTTATGTGATTAAGTCAATATCGCAGAAAAATTTTTATTAACCGATCATATAAATACCGACTGCCAAATGACAGTCGGTATAAGAAATTTACTAAATAGCTTATTAAATTCTTATTTTTATGCAAATTTTATTTTACTAAGTATACATTTTCAAATTATATTTTTTTGCAATAATTGATGCATCTTGTTTATTGTACATTGAGTGCATTTCTTCTAATATATGCCGTTGCGACTTTTCAGTCCAATATATTTTTAAATTTTTCTTTGCTCTAGTAATTGCTGTATAAAATATGTTGTGAGAAATCAACTCTTCAACTTCATCGGTTATTAATATTTTTACAGAATCATACTCTAATCCTTGGGCTTTATGAATCGAAACAGCGTATGCTATTTGGAATGGAACAATGGATAAATAATCTTTATCGTCATCGTCACGATTTGAAAATTTATTAACGTAGAAACTTACAATAGATTTACCTTTATTCCGTGGCGTTTCTAATTTAAACTTAGCATTCTCAACATCTAATTCATTAAAAACCTTTTCCACCTCAATATAAAATTTAACAGAGCTTTTTTCCTCTTCAATATTTATTATTGTTCCCTTGAGGTTGTTATATAATAAATCGCCAAATCGTTCATTATCCTTAAAAATAATTCTATCGTTAACCTTATATATTTCCATACCCATTTTAACGGATTTGGAATTATTGCTGTCTTGCAGAAATTTATTAATATTGTTTATTCCATACAAACCATCATAATTTAAGCAAAGAATAATTTCATCATCTGAAGATCGATTGAATATAGACTCATCTAATGAAACTGAATAATGATGTGCATCTAATAAATCTGCCATCCTGCCATCCAATTTTCTGACAGATTCCCATAACTCCTTCAAAACTTCGTCAGTACTTCTATGAACATATGTTAACTCACAAATAGCCTTTGATGGTATGTATGAACGTGCTATAGCAAACCAATTACCAAATCTTATAGACTCAATCTGATAAATATCTCCTACCAATACTAATAGCTTAAATTGTGTTTTCTCTAAAATATTAACCATGTCAACATTGCTGACGGTACTGCATTCATCTATAAACAAAATATCGCATTCTGCGTCGCCTTTTGAAATATAATTCTTTATAGTAGAAAAGCTATTGTTCTCCGCCATGTTAACGCATCTTTTTAGATTCTCTTTAGCCGAATGAGTATTAGTTAAATATATTTTCGTTCTGTTTGAAAAGAAATTAGAGATATGCTTGACCATCGTAGATTTTCCTGTACCCGCTGGTCCGTATATCAGTGCAACTTTTGAATATGAAAAGAGTTTTTGCAAGGCTGTTTCTTTTTCAGGAGAATCAATTTTATAGCCTGTTTCTTTCTGCCACTGCTCAAATGACTCCGAATACCCGCCAAGCCCTGAAGATGTTAACATGTTAAGTTGTTGAATGATGCGAATGGTGTTTTTTTCGTAGCCATTAATATAAACAAACCCATTCTCGTGTTTTAATGAACCTTCTTCTTTGTGTTTATAATACAGCAACGAGTTATACTTAGAGATTAATGAATCAATATCTTTAAATTTACTTAATTCGCTCTCCGGTGTATAAAGTTTAGCTCTTATTTCTGTATTATTTTTAATTAACCTTCCCAATAGTTCATGTTCTCTCCCCGCCAGATTTATACACTCAAACAAATCGCCGAGATTGGTAAAATGATTAGACAATTCAAACGCGAAAGGCATTGTATCAAAGCCAATACATTTATATTTTAATCTCAAATTAGATAGTCTATCATTGGGCTCATAATTATATTGGTCTCTTATAACAACATTCCTTAGCTTATACAATAGATATATTAATACATTGTATCCAGGCTTATTATAAAATTGGCGACATATTGACAACCCATCAAAAATATGAGTAGTTTTAAGCTCTTTGCAAACTTTTTCTCTTATTTTCGCAAAATCATCGTCATCAAGCTCAATCAGTTCCGTTAAACTCAATTTAGTTTGTGTCAAATAACTCATTAGAGCCTTATATTCATTATCACTGGTTGAAACTCTTGTGCGATGATCAAAGATTTTAAAAAAATTATCAAATTCGCATGGTCTTATAGAAACTTTAAATCCAACAATAATCCGTATTGGCATGTCTCTATTTAAAATATGAATTTTAGAATCCTCAAGCCTTGGATGTATTGCATAAAAGATTGGAATATCAATCTTTGTAAATGCGATGATATTATCAAATTTTGATGCCTTATTGTCTGCTTCAGACAATGTGACTTCATAATATTTTTCGCCATTTACCCTAAAAACTTTCTTCTTTTGTATATAATATCGATTCGTAGGACTTTCTGTAATTTGGATTATACTCCGTTTGTTAATTTGAATGGAAATTTTCTCATAATATTCCTTGAGTGTTTCGTCCTGTTCTAAAGGGAAGTCATCTAAGTTACGCAAAACATCAATATTATATTCTTGCTTTAAAAACTTTTTACAAGCATATAAGTAGTCCCAATATCGATACATTAACCTAATTGCTACATCAGGTTCTACAGTCGAATGAGAGACTGACACCTGTAAACATTTATGAAAACGATTTAAAAAGATATATTTATCTTTAGACTTTATATAACTTATGGCAGCTGTTGTCCCTTTTTGATTATCTGCTATGTCTTTTTCTTGTCTGCACAAAAATCTTGCAATTGCCTCAACAAAATTTCTTAGTTGTGCAACAATATTTTGAGACAACAATTCTATACCCAAAACATCTTTTTTATCAATATTGTCACAAATTACTTTATCTGTTATTAAAATTTTTTCTAAAAATAAATCCATATATTTCTTCCTTGGAATTTCATTCAGAACTTTCTTGCTTACAGGTTAAAATTTTCATTTAGGTTGTATTTTTTACTTAAAATTATCTAAATCCTGATTGAGCTGAGTTAACTTACCCTGTATATCAATACTAAATTGATTTAAAATCATTTTCGTAATAATGTCTGTCTCAATTTCACTCTGTTTTTTGAGCCAATCAATTAAAGCTTCAAAGTTTTTTATCGTTTCACCTATAGCACTAATTTTTTTAAATTTTGCAAAACTATTTGTTGACCCCGTAGGTAACATGTCCATAGTATAATTGAGTGATAATATAAAGTGTCCTAACTCTCGTTTCCTTCGATTATCTCCTTCTTGATAAGCCTTTTTAAAAACATCAAGCAACTCATCGTCAAGCTCTTCTAAGCCATATATATTTAAATTATACAAAAAATCACTCTTATCTTTAAGGGCTTCAAGTAAATTATTTCTCAATTTCCAGTAATTATGGTTATATTCAATATACTCTAACTTTTCAAGCAAACTTTTAGTATCTTCGTTCTCACGTGCCATAATCTCACTTGCGACATGAAACCGTAATTTTCCTTCCTCGACACCTGTTTTTACACGCTCAATAAATTTATCTATTCCATCAGATAATTTATAATAATCCAAATCATCAAACGGAAGTTTATAAACTTTATAATACTGTATCCTGTCAATAAGTCCTACATATTCATCTGCATCTAAAAATCCATTATAGGCATCATTTAAAGCATCTTTTAATCCTTTTATTGTAGTTTCTGCATCTAAATCAAATATAGACCAATGTAAAACCTTGAACTTATCAGTAAACTGATTTTGCGTAAACTTTTCTTGAATTTCTGAAATAATAGCATTTTCATCAAATACCCCTTTCTCAATCCACATACACAATGAATTTAAACTACTCGCCTTCTCATTATAATGAGTGTACTTCTTTCCATCCTTATCTTTAATAACAAACCTTTCAATGACTTGCTCGACACCTTCTTCTGCATCATCAGAAACAGGTTTCGTTTCATAACAATCAGCTATAAAGCTATATAATAAATAATGCAAGTAGTCATTCGATAAAGCCAATCTTGTCCATAGAGCATACACGCGTTCAAATTTAGTTATACTTGCCTTAATAGTTCTTAAATTATTATATTTGCTTTCTATAAACACTTGCTTAATGCTGCAACTGTTACATTTTAAAAAATCTTTATAGCCAGATACACCTTCTGAATATTTATCTATCATGGCATCAATAATATCCACATACGGCATGCTAAATGCTATGGTCTGAAAAATAACTTTTTCTTTAAAATCCCGATAATCAGAAACTGACCTTATTTGCTCTTTGATAGAAGCTTCTTTTTTCGTTGTTCCTTCTTCCCAAACAACTTTTTTTATATTCTCTTCATTTTTTAAAATAACATCTTCTGCTGCCAAAATTATTGTTTTTATATTTCTGTTTTCACAATACTCATTAATTGCACCCAAAAGGTCAACAGTATTAATTTTACAACGCTCTAAATCATCAAAAACAAGAACAAACTTCCTTTTCGATTTTCCACGTCCAATATAGTTTTTCACAGAAATAAAATCTAATAAGCCTAGCGAAATAACAGATGAAAAACCTTTTTGAGCAGCCGAAACGGCAACATTTCCCCCTGTTACCGCCTCCGCAACTTTTAATCCTGAATTTACTGTTTTACCTACTATCTTCCCAATTTTTCTTGCCGTTTTAGTAAAAATTGTACTATTTGCTTCTAAATAGCACTCCTTGACCGCTTTAGTTAAATTCTCCACACTATCTATACCAAATAGAGAAATAACACACAAATACTCTTTTTTGGCGTCATTTAATTCTGCTGCAAGATTTTTTATATAATATGACTTCCCCGAACCCCATTTCCCAGTAATTAATAAAGCACCGGTTTCTTCTTTTCTTTCAATAAAATTTATAATTTCATCTTTAATATCCATCATTTTTCCCCTTTATAAATTACCTTGCTTCGTCGAGTAACCTTTGATTAAAACTTGATTTTATTTGCTATTTTATTGTTCTCTACGGCACTATTTTTCAACTTTAATGATATAGACACATAAAAACTTGTGTCAATAGTGCCATTTGCATATTTAACATTCACCCCCCTAATATATTCTATTTTTCCTAATTATCGTAATAAAGCGTTGCTCTTAAAGGCATACAAGGATTTTTATGAGTTGTCTGTAATTTTCTGTTTAGAGAATTCGATTTTGCTTGTTTAACCAATTCATTTACATTTTCATTCAGATCTTTATATTCCGTCCAGACAACGTAATTCTTATTATCCCACAATTTAGCAGGAAAAGTTGATAAATTAACCTTGCTTAAGCTATCACCTCGATTATCAAGTAGAACACCAATTATGCCCAATCGCTCACCAGGTTCACCCTTCAAAGCTGTGTGAATTTCCCTATCAACGTGAGGTCTTTTATAAGTTTCTTTACCTATAAGACAGATCATAACATCGCATTCTTTCAGGCGATTACATATATAAGTCTTAATTGTTTCGGCTCTTTTCCCGTTAAAATCAGCATCCTCCGGAACAGCATAATAATCTATTTCTGCATTATTTAATATATTTTCTACTTTATGTCTATATTTACTATCCGCTCTATGGTAACTTATAAAGACTTTCATATTTCACCTCTATATAAATAGACCTATTATGATCCCAACAGAAACACACAAAATAGGGACATAATAAAATAGAATCGACCTTGAAAATATACAATTTAAAAGACTAGTGCTACGATCCTGACATTCTTTTGTGATTTTTAATTCGAAATCAATTTCAGCATCTTCCTTTTTTCGCACAATATCATAAAGCTTTCTATACTTTCTTTCTAATTGTAAATAATAAGCGTCAAGCAAGGCAAATATTAAAATTGGTACTAATACTATTGGAACGAACAAGCCTGCTGTTTTTGGGACAAAAGCAAACATTGCAACAACTAATGTTAATGCCCATCCTTTAATCATAAAAGAATTCTGTGCCATTCTTGTTATAATTGCTTGTATCATTTCCAAATGTTTAATTTTATTTTCCATACATTAACCTATCCTACTTTCTATAAACCTCATC
>CALUVP010000047.1 GCA_944324215.1 Candidatus Gastranaerophilales bacterium
ATTGCTTATATGGCAAAACAGGAACTTTTTCACGATAAAAATAAACTTTTACGTTTTTTAGTACACGCCTTAGGAGGGTTTGCTGTTAATCGTGATAAGCCTGAAATCGCAACTTTTAAAACGGTTAAATCAGTTTTTAACACTTCTTGGTCTTTAGGAATTTTCCCACAGGGTAAAATAGTTAAAGAACCCGTTTTAAAGCAAGTCCACAAAGGTTTTGTATTATTTGCAAAAAAATTCAAAGCCGACATAATTCCAGTAGGAATTTGCGGTTTTGACGGATATGCTAAAAAACTTTTTGAAAAACATATAACAGTAAAAATCGGAAAACCGATTCCATACACACTAAACGAAGAAGAAATTATACAGGAATGGGCAAAGCAAATTTGTGAATTTACGGGTTATGAGAACAAAATTAACGAAACGACAAAAGAGCCAGCAATCTCTTAGTATTACATTTCTTAACATTACCGCAAATTTTAGAATTTTCATGTTTTAAGTAAATGAAAACTTTAGGAGACAAAAGATGAATATCCCCCAAATTAATAACATTAAATTTTTCCAAACTATCCAAAATAATAATACCAATACAGTTAAATCATATCCGCAAACAAACTTTGGATTAAAGATGCAAGAGCCTATCAAAACTGATACGCTATCTTTCAAGGCTACTGCAAAAATGCTGCAATCAAGATCCCAAGGAGGTGTTTCTCTAAGTGTAGCAAAATCAATCAGTAAGGCTGCCGAACCAATGCAAAAAAAGGCTGAAGCTTTTTTAAATGATTTATTAGGAGACTTGGTTGCAACAGAATTAAATCCTAATAACCCTATATATAAAATTTGTGGTAGGGTAAAAACTCCAAAATCAATAGTAGAAAAAAGTGCTACACGTCAATATAATTCCAAATCAGAAGTTTTGGATTTCATGACAGATCTCAATGGTACCAAGATTGTTATGAGAGATGCAAGAAAGAAAACTGTAGAAGAAATTCTGACAAGATTAATTAATCCAATACAAAAAGGAGAGATTGAACTATTAGAAATAGAAAATAAGCGTCCAAATATTACAAAAAGACTTAAAGGAATAGACAAAGAAAAGTATGATTACGCATCATCAGATTTTTTGGAACATCTGCAACGAATACAAGAAACAAAATGGGAAAGTTTAAATTTAAAAGAGCCAAGACGAGTTCATTTAGATCAAAATGATTTAACTGAAGTTAATTATTCTGCAATTCACTTTTTACTAAAACTTCCAGGCGAACCTAGACCTTTTGAACTAATGTTAATGGGAAAAGACGTAAACGACATAAAAGAACTTGATGATAAATTATTTAAAATATTAAACAACAAGGACATCGACAAAAAATACAAACCTTTGGTAGATATTGTAAAACCTCTTATGGAACCCGGCAATAAACAATACTTAGAAAAATTTAACCAATATAGGGGTGACGCATTTATATTCCAAAGAGAGAAGGATCCAAATACTTTCTTCACTCCAGAAAACACACCATCTTATTTCTTACCATTAAAATATAACTTACCCCCCGCTTATGACTTGAACAACCTAAATAGAATCATGTTAGAATGTGAACAGACTGCGAAAAGAAAAAAATAAATTAGTTGGAAGACTTTTTATGTTTTCTTGCTTGCTTGCTAGGCTTTTTAGTAAATTGCTGCGGCGCATTTGAATAAGATGTTTGAATTCTTTTTACACTAAATACATCAGGCATAGATTGTAGCGCGGTCATAACTTTTCTTAGAGTATCGATATTGTCCAGCTCTATTCCGAGTTCAATAATACCAACTTTACCTTTTGACTTAACATTTGCAGAGCTAATATTGGTGTTATTATCAGAAACAACGCCGATAATATCTTTCAATAGTCCTAATTTTTCAGCAGTTTCAATACGAATAGTTGTGCTATATGTCTTATTAACGTTATTTCCTGACCAATGTATATCAATAAGCCTTTCAACCGGAATATTTTCAAGGGTTTTGCAATCCAGCCTGTGAACAGTAACGCCTTTAGAGCGGGTAACAACTCCAACAATAGGTTCTCCAGGAATTGGAGAACAGCATCTTGCAAATGAGTATAATAAACCTTCCAAACCAACAATGTCCTTTTCAGAAGCTTTTCTCGGCTTATGCAAATTAGGACTTTCTTGTTTAGGAGGTTTTCTCAAACGATTAACAATTTTATTAACAGTAGTTTCACCATACCCTAAAGCAGCAAATAAATCGTCCGCACTTACATAATTCATTTGTTTTGCAACTTTATCAAACTCGCCATTCTTAACAAATTCGTCAAATACAGTTTTAGTAAGTTCATGTTCAAGATTTGCTTTACCAATATCAATATGATCTTCTCTTTTATTTTTCTTGTACCATTGGCGAATTCTTGATGCGGCTTGTTTTGTAACCACGAAATTCAACCAATCAAGACGTGGTGCAGAGACTTTAGAAGTCATAATCTCAACAATATCACCATTCTTTAACTTACTATCAAGCTGTGCAATACGTCCGTTTATTAAAGCTCCCACCGTTTTGTGCCCGACATCCGAGTGAATACGATATGCAAAATCAACAGGAGTTGCTCCTTGCGGTAAATCTATTACATCTCCTCCAGGAGTAAAGGCAAAAACCTGATCAGAGAATAAATCCAACTTAACAGAATTTACGAAATCTTCTGCATTTTTGGTTTCCTTGTTATACTCAACAAGCTTTCTCATCCAAGAAAATTTTATGTCACTTGCTGAATCAGCTTTTTTAGAACCTTTTTCTTTATATCTCCAGTGTGCAGCAATACCATACTCTGCAATCTCGTGCATCTCCCATGTACGAATCTGAACTTCCAAAGGTTTTTGTCTCGGACCAATTACCGAAGTGTGCAATGACTGATACATATTACCCTTAGGCATCGCAATATAATCTTTAAAACGCCCAGGAATAGGTTTAAATTGGGAATGGATTAGCCCCAAAACTTCATAACACTCTTTTTCAGTATCAACAATGACTCTTACTGCAGTAATGTCGTATAAGTCATGAAAAGCCACATTAAGACGCTGCATTTTGTTATAAATACTATAATAATGCTTTGCTCTTCCTGTAATCTGGGCATTAATACCGCTTGCTTTAACATCTTTAGAAATTTTATCTATCAAAAGCTTTACAGTCATTTCTCTTTCGGCTTTTTTCTGTGAAACAAGCTGAGCAATTTCATAATACTTATCAGGATGAAGATACTTTAATGACAAATCCTCTAATTCTGCCTTAATTTTACCAACCCCTAACCTATTCGCAAGCGGAGCAAATATATCTAAAGTTTCCTGCGCAATTCTTTGCTGCTTTACAGGTGTCATATAATTCAAAGTTCGCATGTTATGCAGTCTGTCAGCAAGCTTTAGTAAAATAATTCTTACATCACTTGCCATTGCAATAAACATTCGTCTAAAATTCTCAGCCTGACGTTCTTCTGTAGATTTAAACTGCAACTTCCCAAGCTTCGTAACACCTTGAACAAGATTTAAAACATCCTCGCCAAAAAGCTCTTTAATTTCTTCAGGCTTTGTTTCAGTATCTTCAAGTATATCGTGAAGAAAACCAGCCATAAGAGTATGTTTATCAGCTCTCAAGGCAATTAATATCTTCACAACCTCCATTGGGTGAATAATGTACGGTTCTTCTGAAACCCTATACTGACCTGAATGAAGCTTTTTTGCGAACTCAAAAGCTTTTTCTAACTCTTCTATGTCTGATTCGGGATACTGTTGCTCTACTAAAAGCGCTCTAATCTCGTCAAATGTTATTACAAACTGTTCCATTATATTGCTATAATAGTAGTTTTTTTTAAATTTTTCAAGAGGGATATTTCAAAAAACTATATTCGGGTTTTCAATTTACCTAATTTAGCTCTCTTTTTACGCCTCATAAGATCTACAAACGCTTCCAACCTCGTTATATAACCTGCTTTTCCGGTCTGTTCATCCATAATTAGAGTTAAAATCGGAATTTCATGTTCTTCTCTCATTGTAGGAAAAATATTTTGAGACATAATCTCAGGCATACAAGTAAATGGTGATATATGTATAATACCGTCTTTGCCTTTTTCATCAGCAAAAACAACATCTGAAACACATTCCAGAGCATCTCCACCAATATCTCTCATTAAATAAGGTTTTGCCATTCTCTCCGCCCTCTGCAAGTGAGTTTCAGGCGGTCTGAAAGCTTTTGGAATAATCGCATCTTTTAAAAAACTTCCTACAGTCAAGCTTCTCCTTGTCTGAACACCCATTCTTCCCAGTTCGCGCTCTATATTCTGGTTTGAAAACTCATCGTTTACAAGGAAAATTTCACCTGTTATATCAACATTTAAAACTTCCCTGCTTGGATCAATCTCAGTTTTAGACATCAATTTCATAGCTCTTTCAAAAGCCTTCTTCAAATCGTGAGTAGAATCCGCTTTATCAATAAGTTTAAGTGCTTTTTTATAATTTCTCTCAGCCTCACCCAATCTTACTTCCCTTGCTCTATAGTAAGAAAGTGCTGCATCCAAATCATCTATTGCAAAAATCTTACGCATTGTAATATTTATTGCTCTCATAATTAATATCGGATCATTTTTGCCGGAAATTTCCTTCAAAAAATTATATAAACCCTTTATGCCGTCATATAATGATAACTCAATGTAATTTGCTTTATACCCTAAATCTTTTAATGTTGTATGAATATTAGTTCCATACTCACCCAGACGACAAATTCCAGGAGAAGTAATCATTGCAACATAATCGGCTCCACCTTGAATTGCTTCTATAAAGTTGCCGAGAATAAGCTTATATGGTAAACATATTGCCTCAGGAGAATTTTTTGTCCCCAAAGACAATGTTTTTTTACTTGTATAAGGAGGTATATAAGGCTCAACTCCTATCTTTCTAAGCCCTGCAGCCCAAGCTACTGATATTGTTCCCATATGTGGAAATGCAACTTTAATTCTCTTATTCTTTGCCATTTATATTCCCTTTAATCCTTAATATTTACCCCTTATATTAACCCATTTATTATATCACAACAAAAACATTTTGGAGTATAATAATAGTTATGGGAAGAATTGTTCAACTATCCAAACATTTAATAAACCAAATTGCAGCAGGGGAAGTAATTGAAAGACCATTTTCTGTAGTGAAGGAGCTTGTTGAAAACTCTATCGATGCAGGCGCTACAAAAATCAACATAGAAATTTCCAACGAATGCAGAAATATAAGAATTGCTGATAACGGTTCCGGAATTCATCCTGATGACATTATGCTAGCTTTTGCAAAACACGCAACAAGCAAAATTGCAACAAGCGAAGATTTGTATGCTGTTAAGACTATGGGATTTCGCGGTGAAGCACTTGCAAGTATAATTTCTATTTCAAAGCTTACTTGTATTACAAGAACAAAGGATTTTGATTACGGAACAAAAGTAGAATGCGAAAATTCTGAAGTAAAGCAATCAAAAACCGGCTGCGCAATTGGCACAATTATGGAAGTTAAGGATTTATTCTACAATATTCCCGCAAGACTTAAATTTTTAAAATCTGCAAAAACGGAATTCGCTTACATCAATGAACTGGTTCAATCTCTTGCACTTGTTCATCCTGAAATATCATTTGAACTTAAAAACCTTAATAAAACCGTTCTAAAAACAACAGGACAAGGTGATACTTTGCAAACAGTAAAAGAAGTTTTTTCAGAAGATTTATCAAAAAATCTAAGACCTGTATTAAAAACAGATAAAATTTCGGGATTGAAAATCTCAGGTTACGTAAGCACTCCTGACTATACAAGATCAAGCAAAAAAGATTACTATACATACGTAAATTCACGTATCGTAAAATGTCCAGTTTTTCAAAAATCAATAGATACGGTATACAAAAACCTAATCGGTTCAAGATATCCGTTTATTGTACTCAATTTAGAAATTCCACCTGAGGACGTTGATGTTAATGTTCATCCATCAAAAAAAGAAGTAAGATATAAAAATCCTAATCAGGTATTTAATTTCATATATTCATCAATAGACATGGCATTATCAGGAATTATCGAAAAAGAAAAAAAAGAAGAGTTTGTAAAATTAAAAGAAGAAACTCCCGCCTATGATGACATCTATGTAAGCGGAAGTCTTGATTTAAGTAAGGTTTTAAATAAACCTAATACTAAGAATGAGGAAGATAAAATAATAGCTTTTCCGACACCGCAACCAGTTTATGAAAAAACTGAAACAAAGCCTTTACAACAAAAATTTGAACAAAAAACTTTTGAACAATCAAAATTTATAGAAGAAAAACACATTGAAAAAGAAGAATTAATAATCGGTCAATATAGAAAGACTTATATTCTGATAGAGCGTGAAGAAGGCTTAGAAATCGTCGATCAGCACATCGCAGAAGAAAGATACATATATGAAAAGTTAAAAAAATCAAAAAATATCGACTGCCAACTACTTTTCATATCTGATTTACTTCCGATTTCACCAAGCGACAGAGAATTATTAGAAAACAATAAAGAAAAATTAGAAGAATTCGGATATGAAATTGACTTCGTATCAGAAAATGAGGCAATTTTTAGAAAAGTTCCTCAACTAATTTCGAAAGTTTCTCCAAAAGAAATTTTATCAGATATATTAGAAAATATTTCAGGCGACATAGATAATATTGAAGAGCAAATACTAATTATGACCTCTTGTAAAGCTGCCGTAAAAGCAAATACGTACTTAAACCAATTCCAAATGCAAGAAATAATAAGAAATTGGCGAACTTGTGAAAAACCGTATACCTGCCCACACGGACGACCGATTTCTAAAATTATTGAACATAAAGATATTGCAAAATTTTTCCAAAGAAATGCATAATTTTGTAACAATTTATTTACAAAAAAACATAAAAAAGCAATTTTCAATATTCATTTGTTTTTAAAGAAGTATAAAAGTGTAGAAATTATATGAAAGAAGGTTAGAAAATGGAACCAATTACAAGTCAAAATCTCACTAATTATACCGCATCAATACCGCAAAACAATCAGATACAAGACTATCAGGACTATTCATCAATACCTACTGTATATGAACCTGAAATTGAACAGAAAAAATCGGCTTCATCAAACATGCTTGGAATGACGGCATTAGGTATTTTGGCAATTGCAGGCTTGGGATATGGTATAGCAAAAAACAAAAAGGTTTCAGGTTTAAAACAAGAAATTGCACAGCTTAGTGCAGAAAAAGATGCTGCATTAAAATTAAAAGATGAAGCCGTTAAACTAAAAGAAAGTGCTGATAAATCTTTAGCAGAATACAGAGATGCTGGGCCTATAAAAAGATTTATACGTAGATTTTATCCTAATTATAAACTTCCTAAAGAAGAAATAGATGCAAAAAAAGCTGCCAGAAAAGCTAAGGCTGAAGCAAAAAAAGCTGAAAAAGAAGCCGCAAAAGAAGCTAAAAAAGCAGGTAAGACAGAAGCAAAACCTGAAAACTCTGAAAAAACCGAAAATAAATAGTATAAAATTTAAAGTAACAAACAAAAGCGCCGACTTAGAAACTCGGCGCTTTTGTTATTTTATTTATTTTACAATCTTGGAGGTCTCATTGATTGTTGAGATTTCTTTTTTCCTCCGCTTTTTATCCCAACTAAAATCCTTTCGCCCTCATAAATCTTATCACCCTTAACTTCCGTATAAGAATCATCACTAGCGCCCGTTTCTATATCAACACGTGCTACTTTGAGACCATCTTTTATCCACAAACCTTGAGTTTTATATTTTTTACCATCGGTTTCGGGAGTAAATTTCAAAGCAACATTCGGAACAGCAAGAACATTTTCATTTTTGGCAGTAATAATAGAAACATTTGCTGTCATGCCGGGCTTTAACTTTAAATCCTTATTATCGACTGAAACAATAACCGAATAAGTTACAACGTTTGAAACAGTAGTCGGAGAAATTCTTACCTGAGTAACTTTACCTTCAAATACGCTATTAGGATACCCGTCAAGCGTATAAGTTACGTCTTGTCCTTCTTTTACTTCACCAATATCTGCCTCCGACACATTAACTTCTATTTGCATTTTCTCCAAATCTTGAGCGATTGTAAAAAGTTCCGGAGCCTGAAAACTTGCTGCAACAGGCTGTCCAAGGTCAATTTCACGAGAAATTATCATTCCGCTAACAGGTGCGGTAATTTTCGTATAATTCAAATTAACAAGTGCCTGATCGTATTGAGCTTTTGTTTGACTAATCTTAGCTTTTGCTGCATTCACCTGAGCTAAAGCTGAATTATAATCAGCTTCTGCCTGATCCAGTTCAGACTTTGGAATAAAACTTTTTGCATACAGATTTTTATATCTTCTCAAGGTCTTAGCACACATCTCAAATGTAGCTTGTTTATTTGCCAAATCTGCTTCTGCTGAAGCTACATTAGCAGCATTTTGATCGACTGTTGCCTGAAATGTTCTCGGATCAATTTCTGCCAAAAGTTGTCCCTTTTCTACTTTGGAATTAAAATCAACATAAATTGCGCTAATCAACCCTGATACCGTAGAACCAACAGACACCGTATTTACAGGATTTATTGTTCCTGAAGCTTCTACTACCTGTGTTATTGTTCTACGTTTTATTTTAACCGTTTGATATTCTACGTGATTTTTCTCTATCATAGAAATTATTATTGAAAAAACTATAACCACAAGTATTCCTATCAAAACTTGTTTTCTGTTTATATTTCTTAAATTCTTTAATTTTTCAAGAATATTCATACATTATCCTTTTTATTGTTTTCTTTTTTTGAATCTTTTTTAATTTTTTTTGCAGTCTTAGCATCCTGCTTTTCCTGCTTTTTCAAATCTTTTGAATAATCTTTTATATCTTCTACTGTCAAAGTATTTTCCTGAGGTAGAGCAATTTCTCGTTCTAAAGTAGCACGAGCAACATTATAATTATAAACAGCTTGTATATAAGAACTTTGTGCATTATTATAATTTACTCTTGCATCCTGAAGTTGGATATAATCGCCCAAACCAACCATATATCTTCCGTCTGCCAACTCAAGATTTTCCAAAGTCTGGCGAACATTTGTCTCCAAAAGCGGAATTTGCTTTTCTAATTGAATCATATCCACATAAGCACTTTGAATATCAAAATACAAATTTTGATTAAGAAGCTCAACCTCAGTTTTTGCAAGATTTAATTGAGAATTTGCAATATCAACTTCGTGTTTTACCTGTTTCATATTGAATGTCGAACTCAAATTCACAGAAACATTCATTCCATTATCATTATAAAAGCGTGTATTTGCATAGCTGTAACCTACATTTCCTGTAAGATTAGGCAAATATTGGCGCTTTGTTAACAAAACATATTGCTGCATAGCCTTAACCGTTGCTTTCAAAGCTTTTAGGTCAGGTCTATTTTCTTTTGCAATCTCGACCGATTTTTCAAAAGTATACGGATATTTTTCAAAAGTGTAATTCTTTAAAAAATCGCCTTTCTCAGCTTTTACTGCATAAACAGCATCACTTATGTCATTTGGAAGTTTCAATAACTTGTTGTAATGATCAATATGCGTAAGACTCATCGGAACGTAGGGGTTAGCCAAATTAAAAGTTTCTGTATTAGTAATTCTGTATTCAGGAGCATAAGCAACATACATTGCATTATTCAAACTTACAATAGAGTTTTTATAAGTGTTTTCAGCCCTTACTAATGCAATTTTAGAATCACTTAAATTAACTTCCGCATTTACCAAATCAATCTTAGATTTTATCCCCTCTTCATAATAAGCCAAAGTTCTCTGATAATTTCTCTCATTAATCTGAACGTTTAATTTTTCGACCTCAACCAAAGAGCGAGCAGCCAAAACCCCGTAATATTGAAGTTTTACATTAAAAATAGTAGATAAAACCGTCTCATCAAAATCAAATTCCGCTGCAATACGATTAAATTTTTCCATTCTGATATTTGCATCAGCTTTACCAAAATTCCACAAAAGTTGAGACAAAGAAGCGTCAAACCCAGGTAAAGTTCTTGACTGATAACTTCCTCTCCCATTACTTCTCTCTCCAAAATTCTGATTATACCCTACACCAAGAGATAAAGTAGGAAAATATGCAGATTTTGCAACACCAACCGAAGAAATTGCTATATCATAATTAAAAATAGATTTCTTTACCACAGGACTATTGTTTAAAGCAATACGTATACAATCGTTTAAAGATAACGCTGCATCCTTCTCTATTTGTATAGTCTGAATAGCTTGTGCCTGCAAACCCGTAGCTAAAAGGATTACGACCAATATCTTCTTTATTCTAATTTTCATCCTCTTCGTTTTTCTTTTATACTACCATCGTTTATAATATTATAAACGACAAAAATGAATTTATGTTCATTTTGTTACATTAAGTTATTATAAAATTACATAAGTTTACAAGATATTATCCGGCTGTACAATAAGTTGAAAATGTATTTTTTAAATTAGAGGTAAAATATGAGTGCTATTGATTGGAATAGAATGAAACACGACGTAAAAATTGAAATATTAGACAAACAACATAAACAACTTTTTGATACCTTAAGAGCACTTTATGTCGCTATGGAAGATAAAAGCGACAAAAAAGCTTTAGGAAAAGTTATTGATAATTTGTTATTATATTCTAAAGAACATTTAGAAACAGAAGAAGCAATACTTGAAAAATATGGTTATCCGGATTTAGAAGAACATAAAAAGTTACACGAATTTTTTGTCAAAAAGATAAACGAATTCCACCAAGCGTATGATGATCACAATGTTATGCTCTACTTTAATATGGCAATATTTATAAAGTCCTGGATTGTTAACCACATTGAACAAGTAGACAAACAATACGTTCCGTTTCTATTAGAAAAAGGGGCTTCTTAATTTAATTCCGGTGAAACTCCCCAGTGAAGTTTATTTCTAAGAACAGAATAAAAACTATCATCCTTGAGAAAAGCCAATTTTGCCTTTTGTTCGGATATTTTTATAGAAATTTGTTTAACACATTCTTTAGTCTCAGAGCCGTCAACCGCAACAGATAAAAGTTTATCGCTTGTTTTAACCGTAATTGATTCAGAGGAAGGTACAACAAGAGGACGGGCGTTGAGTGTATGCGGGCAAATCGGTACAATAACCAACGCATCAAGAGTCGGATATAATACAGGCCCTCCGGCTGAAAGACCGTATGCAGTTGAACCCGTTGGTGTTGATATTATAAGTCCGTCTGCAATATAATCACATACAAATTTATCATTGATTTCCAAATAAAATTTAGAAGTCCTATAAGTATTGCACCCCTTGATTACAAAATCATTCAAAGCAAGCGAACTTTCAGACTTCAACATTAATCTCTCTTCTATTGAAAATTCTTTTTTTAATACTTTGTCCACAACATTATCAATTTCACTTACATTAGCCTGAGATAAAAAACCTAATCTTCCAAGATTGATACCCAAAACAGGAACTTCTGATGCAGAATAAAATCTGGCAGCTTTAAGAAGAGTTCCATCTCCTCCGATTACAAAAGTAAATTCACCATAATTTTCCAAATTATCAATATCAAAAACTTTAAAATCAACTAGTTTTTTGTCTAAGGATTTTTTCAACACCTCGAGAACATCAGTCCAGCCGGCTATTTGATTATTGTACACAACATTAATTCTCATATCTGGGATTATATCATATAATTAGGTTTTGTGATATAATAATCGAAAACACTGGTTGAGGGCAAATTTTATGATAGAAATGAAGGTAATGGGTATAGCACTTGATGTAAGAACAAATTCACCAATAGTTGTTCTTCACGATTTGGATAACAGAAAAGCTCTTCCTATTTGGATAGGCTCAGCCGAAGCAAGTGCCATTATTAGATGTATTGAAGGACTTGTAGTAGCTCGTCCTATGACTCACGATTTAGTAACTAATATTATCGAAAAAACAGGTTATAAACTCGATAAAATAGAAATTAATGACGTGGAAAAAGAAACTTATTACGCGACTTTATTTTTATCAAAAGATGGCGAAACTTTAGAAATTGACGCTCGTCCTTCTGATGCTATAGCAATTGCAATGAGAGCAGAAGCTCCAATTTATGTAACAGCAAATGTACTTATGAACGGCTCTGTTTCTACAGATACTGCAAAAGATGAAGAAGAAGCACAGGAATTTAAAGACTTTATACAGAATATTAAACCTTCTGATTTTGAAAAAATGATGAAGGGTAAACACGAAGAGTCTGATCAATAAAATTTGGAATTAAAAGGTAAAAGTATGAACATAAACAAAAATTATGAAAATCTTGAACAAAGTTATTTATTCTCTACAGTAGCAAAAAAAGTAAGTGAATTTTCGTCTAAAAATCCTGATAAAAAAATTATTAAACTTGGAATAGGCGATGTGACCTTACCTTTGTGCAAGAAAGTAATAGATGCAATGCACAAAGCAGTTGATGAAATGGGAGTTCAAGCAACTTTTCGCGGTTATGGCCCAGAACAAGGTTATGATTTTTTAAGAAAAGCTGTTCAAGGTTATTACAAAACTCATAATGTGGAATTGGATTTGGACGAAATATTTATCTCTGACGGTGCAAAAAGCGATTTGGGAAATATTTTAGACTTATTCAATCAAGATAATACAGTATTAGTTCCTGATCCTGTGTATCCTGTTTATGTTGATACAAATATTATGGCAGGAAGAAAAGTTATTTTTATAGACGCAAACGGAGATAACTGCTTCTTACCACTGCCGGATAAAAATGTTAAAGCAGATTTGATATATATTTGTTCTCCAAATAACCCAACAGGTGCAGCATATAATAGAGAGCAACTAAAAGTTTGGGTTGATTACGCAAGAGAAATGGGCGCAATAATCTTATTTGACGCAGCTTATGAATGCTTTATATCGGATGAAGAAATTCCTCATAGCATATATGAAATAGAAGGTGCAAAAGATTGTGCAATAGAATTCTGCTCTCTTTCTAAAATGGCAGGCTTTACCGGAACAAGATGTGGATATACAATAGTTCCGAATGCTCTAGGGAAATTAAACAAAATGTGGTTAAGACGCCAAACAACAAAATTCAATGGAGTTCCATATATCGTACAAAGAGCAGCTGAGGCTGTATTTACTGAAGAAGGTCAAAAAGAAATTAAAGAAAACTTAAATTATTACAAGGAAAATGCCAAAATAATTTCTGAAACACTAAAAAAATGTAATATTTGGCAGGTAGGCGGAAAATATTCTCCGTATATTTGGTTAAAATGTCCAAACAATATGAAATCTTGGGAATTCTTCGACTATCTTTTGGAAAATGCTCAAGTTGTAGGTACTCCAGGCTCAGGCTTTGGAAACAACGGAGAAGGGTATTTCAGACTAACCTCCTTTGGTTCAAAAGAGAATACAGTAGAAGCAATGGCTCGTTTTGAAAAGTTATTTGGGTAAAATAACAAAAACCTCTTTACAAAAAAAAATCACCATGTAAAATAAGAAATGTGGCCGAGGGGTAAATATCCAAGCGCTAAGTATTGGTTTTTATTGATTGGTTATTGACAATATAATGTGGGGGTTTAGCTCAGCTGGTAGAGCACCTGCTTTGCACGCAGGGGGTCAGGAGTTCGAATCTCCTAACCTCCACCATTTCAAACAAATAGAACTATTAAAATCAGAGCCTTCGGGCTCTTTTTTAGTATGTTCGAGTCCACTCTCCCATGAAGAAATTATGTTTTGCTTGAATTCAGCCAGTCCAATTTCTGCAATTCCTTGTTTTGCAAGCTTAATCAGTTTTTCTATCGTTGCAAAGGGTTCACGGAAAATAACTTTAACCTTTTTGTT
>CALUVP010000048.1 GCA_944324215.1 Candidatus Gastranaerophilales bacterium
ACAAATGAGCCGCAGCCATATGTATTAGGTGGCTGAAACCACCCTTTACATATTAACTCTTGGTTCTGTATGCTGTTGCTCTCGCCGCCGTCCCTGTCCTCGTCGCCTACGGAAAGGCGGGAGTAAATGGCTGTAATTTTGCTATAATCAGTCATGTGCATAACCTCCTGTGCGTCCATGTAGGTGTCCTTTACACTTAAAATTATGCACTCCAAGTGGCGATATTAGAATCGCAGGAATTATTTATAGCGATGGCACAGAAGCAGAATTATAAGGAATGAAAAATGATAGACGATTTAAAATTAAAAAAGTTTTTAGTTGTACACTCTGATGGAACAAGAGATATTACAGAGGCAGTTAATGATGAATTTTTAGAAATTAGATACGAAGAAATTGACGAAAAAATTGAATCTATTGAAGAGATAAAAATTCAAAAAATAAAAATTGTAAAATACGGTTCAATTCTATATGAAATCAAAAAAGAATACACTGATAATGAATTTAACGAAGTTGTGGACAAAATTCTTAATAATATAAGAAACATAACTTTTGATAAAAAATCAAACTCTTTTGTATGTGAAAAGAAAATTACAGCCGAATTAGCTTATTTCTTATTTGATTCTAATACATTATAACAATGTGTCTGAATGATACAGAATACACTCAATTACTTGAAATAATCTGAATACTATTCGATTAATGACAATGCCAAAACGAAAGGACAATAAAATGAAAGTAAAAGAATTAATTGAAATTTTAAAAAATGTAGATGAAAATTTTGAAGTAAAAATTACTGATATGGAAGGCAATGTTGATGAAGATATACAAGTTGTTGACCATGATGTTGAAACAGTTTATTTAGTAGCAGAGTATTTATAAGAGAGAATAAATTATGGAATTAAAAAATAAAAATGATATGTTATTCGGAACTAAAATTTACAATAATAAAACCAATGAAATAGGACTGCTTATTTACACTTGGACAAATTCATTTGCCGATGGCGATATTGAGTATGCAACCTGTGTTGATAAAAACGGAAAAAAATATAATATTGAAATGGATAATATAACACCAATTGAAGAATAAAAAAACTCTAATGCATATAAAAATGCATTAGAGTAAGAAGTGATGTATCAAATATTATTTTTGAGGGGAGGTTGACTTATTTTGAAGGTGATTTTCAATTATTTTGTAGATATACCTCTGAGAAAACTCGCATTCAATTGCAAGACGATTTATTGTATATTTTCGACCATCATATTGGCTTATAATGTATCTCTTTTTAACCTCTGTAAAGGCATTTCTTGGAATTGTAACAGTTAATCCGGGTGTTAAAAAAATTAAAGCTAAAGCGGAGCGTATGCCTGCGGACTTTGCAATAAATTTCAAATCATCGTTAGGCATATCTTCAGGTTTTATATAATCCATCCAAGGTTTATATTCCATAATCTCCTCTTATTATTGATTTTGGTCTCATCAGTTAGAGCCTTACTCTAAGACAGTCAGCTTGCAATGTTAGCCGACCGTTTCGACCTTATAGTGTAATTGTTGCCGAACAAACATTGTTAATATCATTGCGAAATTGAGTAAGTGTAGTTAAAATTTTTTCATTTGTTTTGACCTCTTTTAGGTATTGTGGCATTTTATCTACATCTTCAATATACGGAAGCATATCTTTTGGACATTTTATATTCCTAACATCTATATCCATTGTCCTAATAACAATATCCGCAATATTAACCTTTGCTTGATTAATTTTTTGTTGGATATTTGCAATTTGTTTATCCAACACCTCAATTGCTTTGTTTTCCATTTTTGTCTCCTTTATTTTAATGGTCTCATCAGTTAGAGCCTTACTCTAAGACGGTCAGCTTGCAACGTTAGCCGACCGTTTCGACCTACATAGGTACAATTATTGAATTATTTTTCATACATTCAATTTCTTTCATTAATTTTTCAAGAACATTAATTTTACCTTCAAGCACTTTAACATTACTTTCTCTTTCAACAACAATGCTCCAATGAATGCTTTGATCGTGTTTAGCATCATAACATTTGATTTTTGCATCATCTAATTCATATCTAAACATTAGAATTTTTTGGCGAATAGCTTCTAAGATTCTAGATTCAATGCTAAACGAATTTTGCATATCATTATTTTCTTGTTGAGAATCGCAATTCATTGTCGCTTGCATATCATTGTTAGATTCCATTGTTAACATAATTTTTCTCCTTTACTTTTCCTTCTACTAATTAAGTGTGGCCGCACTTTTTTCTTTTAATTTTTTCTTAATGGCTGTAATTGCTTGAATGACTTTGCAGGATTTAGCCCTAGTTAAAAACATTACATCATCAACTCTAAACTTTGATTTTAAAAATTTCCTCAGAGATTTTTTTGCAAATTTGTCATTATTAAAGTAACAAATCTCTCTCCATAGCCCCTCAATCATTCGAATTTGTGCATCTGATGCCATATTGTCTGAACGATTTAGCTCTGCATATTTTTTAGGTTGTTTAGTCCATTTATTTATTGCAATTGCTTTCTCTTCAAGAATTTCAATAAAAATGGTTGCTTCTGTAAATGTTAGATTTTTTGATGTTTGTACATCAAAAGACATAAGCATTTCATGATATAAATCATCATCCATACCTAATATATTTTTTAATGTATGTATTTTTTTAATCTGAAAAGTCGTAGCCATACTTTATATTTAAGTCCTCAAGTTGAAGTTCACGTCCATGTTTTATACCTATTTGCACTCCCAAAATAAAAATGGCTAAGGTTATGATAAAAATATGTAACAATGTGTCGGGTCGGAATTTCTTACCATTGTGCATTATAATACCTCCTTAAGCCATTAATAATTTGGATGTTTGTTTAATCACAACATCATCGACCTCAGCTTTGCCATTAAATTTAGCAATGCTAATGCTGTGAGAAATTAAGTGTTCTAATCGTCTTGTATTCCCATCTGAATAAAAAAGATATTTCTCAGCTAGTTTTACGTCTTGTCCAATTGACTCAAGAATTTTAATTACATCTTGAATTAAAATTCTATCTATAATCTTTGTAAATTTAACCCTTGAATAAAGTTGGTCATATTGATTGTTATAGCCTTTAAGATTTTCCAATAAAATACCTCTTCCAACCAATAAAATTCCAACACCGGTTTTATCGTGAATTCTTCTAGTGATTTCAAGTGCTCTATATGGTAAATTTTCAGCTTCATCAATAATTAAAAGCCTTCCAGATTGATTCAATTTTCTTATCACCTCATCCATTAAGTCATAAACAGAACCTTTACCTGCTAAACCCAAACGTCTATGAATTTCTTTAAGTAAAGATTTTGCAGTATAACCGGAATCACTTTCTATTAGAATTGAATCCATAAATTCTTTTGTATATCTTTTGACAGCAACAGTTTTTCCAAGTCCGGCTTTGCCAACACAAACCCCAATTTTTCCTTGAGTATGGCAAAGTCTACCAATTTCAGCGATATATTTAACTGTTGAAATCTCAACGAATGGAAGTTCGTTGTTGCCAGAACGTTCACGTTCTCTTTGAATAAAATTATTAATAGCATCAGTTATTTTATCGTTCTTGCCGTTATAATTGCCATTAATCCACATACTTATAGTAGATTTTGCAATCCCAGTGGCTGTTGAAATATATCCAATACTGTATTTTCTACATTCCATCAATTCTTTTAATTCTGTTCTAATATCCATTCACCACTCCTTTTAATTCTTGTTCGAGAATTTTATCAGTTTCATACAGATACAATGGCTTTTCTTCAACCTTTTTATCTTCTAAGAAAATTGACAAATCTTGTTTGCCAAATTCTTCCATTTCCTTATTTTTTCTAATAGCTTTATCCATATTTGTATTTGCTAATTTAGAAATTTTAGGTTTTAGCTGTTTCTCAGTCTTTGCGTACGCAGTTTTATAATTTTCATATTGTTCTTCTAGAGGAATTTCCATTGTTTGTTCAATATACGATTTAGCAACCTTCAAATTACGTTTTTTAATCGACATTGCTTCTTTGAACTCTTCTTTTGAAACAGTTTCTGCATGCAGAGCCGCCACAGCTTTTACAGCTTTTATTTTTCCGACAAACTCATCATTATCAGTTCTAAAAGCCCAAGCCTCTTTATAATTTTGAATATCTCTTCGAAGATAAACTTTTAATCCTATTTGAGATATCATCCAATCTGCCCAGTATGTTATACCTAGAGAATTATCTTTAATACCATTTCTACCAATAGTGTATGTTTTGGAAGTCCTCATGCAGAATAATTTAAGAGCATCTCTAGATGTCGTAACTTTCTCTTTAAATTCTTGATTAAAAAGTTCATCCGGACATAAGCCCTGTAAATTTTTACCTTGAGAAGGTCTTTTGTTTAATACATTAATAATAAATTTATCAAATATTGATTTAAATTCATTAAAAGGAATAATCTTTCCGGATTTAATTTCATTTATTAATTTTTCCGGTCTTTCAACAACATTACCTCCCCTGTAGCCAATACAATGTTTTGAAATTAATTCTTTAATTTTAAGAAAATCTCTTTCGATAGGTTTTGTTTGTGCATTATAAGGAAGGGCAAAATGCACTTGAACATTTAGTTCATCCAACATAGATGTTGTTTTAGATGTATTAGTTTCAACTTTTATTTTATTTTGTCTTCCTCCTGCGAAATCTTTACAGCGATAATCTTTTCCATTATCAATGATGACATCTTGAGGTAGCCCAAATTCTTCTGCAGCATAATAAAAAGTTTGAAATATGTGATCTGAATTAGGATGTCCACATTGAAGCAACCATCCGAGCCATTTTCCGGACTTATAATCTCGCCAAGCAGTAACCCAAGGGAAAACAATATCCCCATCTGGACTTAAGCAAGCAACATCAATTTGTGCATGGTCTGACACCCATACTCTGCCACAAATGATATTAGAGTAATCACGCTCAATATAATTGTTATATTTTCTGTTCCACGCTAATTGTCCATAACGCGCTAAATAAATACTTTGTTTTGGAATTTCACGTTTTAATTTTCGTTTAAAAGTAGAACAACTTGGGAAATTTGAAACTTCTATGTTTTTATTTCTCATTGCATTACCAAGTGTCAAATCCCAACAACTTTGTAATGATGGAGCACCTTCTTTTAAATATAGATTCTTAAAATATTCGAAATCTGAATTATCAATTATACTTTTGCCATAATTATTTCCATATTTTGCTAAAAGACCACTTATTCCCTCTTGAAGATATCGTTTTCTCATTCTTATTACAGATGAATAAGAAGTTGTAAAATCGGGATTCTCATTATTCCAATTCAATATGAATTCTTTTAAATTTTTACCTTTAAAATTCAAACTGCTCTTTACTATATCAATATACTTATCAGCTTGTATTTTAGACCATTCAGGGGCATCAGAATATTTTTTATTATCGATTTTTGATTCAATATTTAATTGAATAGATGAACTGTGAATAAAAAATTGTTTAACATTATTTTTTGATTGAATTTTATATATAAAATCGCCTTTATAACAACGATTTTTAACAGTCTTAGGTGTAATATGTAATAACTCACATACTTGTTCTAGTGTAAACCAAGTTTGAGACTTTATTGACATATTCTACGATACTCCTCGATTTTTATATTGAAAACTTTCTCAATTAGAAAAATGTCACAAGGATAATAAGTCTTTTCTCCTGATAAATGTTTGCTAATTACACTATTTGATACATTTAGTATTTTAGCAACTTGTGTCGGCGTTAGATTTAAAAATACTAACAGAATTCTTAAAATTTTCGTTTTGTCGTTTTGTTCTTTAATAAACATTTAAGCTTCCTTTTCTTGAAATTAGTTCTATATATATTTCAAGTGATATTTTTTAACCTCTTTTAGTAGGTAAAATGGCTGATTTTTGCACGACAAAATAGCCCAACAAGGCTCCTCCATCAGGGAAAAATAGCTTATAACTTAATTATATATATATGGCTTTTTTTGAAAACATCCCCTAAAAAATAGAAGGTCAAATATTTGACCTTTTGAAAATTTAAAACCCAGTAATAATAAGATTTTATTTTTATGCAATTTTTGAAAAATGGTTTCAAAGTGAATAATCAAGCGTATTTTAAAATTGACAAATATTTTATTAAGAAATGTTAAGCAAAATTAGCTTTTAAATTACTGTATAATTCTTCAATATTTTTATTCCTACGCCAAATGCCCTCTGCTAATTTTTGAAATAAATCTGATTTACAGCTATTATGGGCAACAAACCTTGTTAAATAACTATATACTCTCTTAAATTCCTGTTCTTCTGACTTAGTAAACTTTTTTTCGTTAGATAAATTTAGAGGTTGTTCAATAACAAATATCTGATTTTCAAATACATAAAAATAAACTTCTATATTATAAAAAATTCTATTTCTACATTGTTGAGGAGTATTATTGTAATGAGAAAATAATTTTTCTCTTTGTCTATCGTAAATAAAATTTCTAAATATATTATAGATTTTATCTACTTGTTCTTCTCCAATTCCAAGAATATAGGAGACTTTGTAACCAGGAATAGAATAACAGAAACTTCGAATTATTATATCCATTGTCTTAGCAGGATAATATAATAATATTGAATTATTTTTTTGAGGAGTTCTTTTCTTATAAAAATATAAATCTCCTCTCTGAATAAGTCTTTTTTCTTGAACAAATTTAATAAGTTGTAATTTTAAAACTGATTCATTTATATCACTTGCAATCATTAAAATTTCTTCAAAGGTAAATTTATCCAATCGCTTGCAGAGTTTTAATATTCGTTCTCTCATTCAATAATCCTTTCATTGTGTATTCATCCAACTCTTGAATTTGATTTGTTTTCATAAGTTTTTCGACTTTATTTATAAGTTTAACTAATTGCCTGAATTGATTAGTTCGAGTTGCTAAATATTCAATAGCATCATCTTTAATTTTTAAGTCTGTTAATTCAGTTAGAATTTCTTTAACATCATCAGAATTAAATTTTTCAAATTTTAATATCTTGTAAATCCGATCCATTAAATGGGGATACCTTGCAATTTTTTTATCAGCAGTTCCCATTCCAACTAGAACTATCGGGCAACCTGTTTTATCGTGTAAATCTCTTAATGTTTCAATGATACTTTTTTCTATTAAATAATCTATTTCATCAACAATAACTACTCTTGGATTTTCTTTTAAAATATTTTCTATTAATTCAAAATTATCTTGCAAGTGCCAGTATGCTTCTTCGCCAAGTTCTTCAACTATTTCTGATAGAAGCCATCTACTTGTCATTCCTTG
>CALUVP010000049.1 GCA_944324215.1 Candidatus Gastranaerophilales bacterium
TTGCCCCACTCAATCGCAATTTCTTTTAATTTCTTTTAATTTCTTAATGTCACTAAAAATATTATAAATAAAGGGATTAAAAGGAATTAAAAGAAATACAAAGAATTAAAAAAATAGGCTCATACCCGTGAGGTCGAGAGTTCGAATCTCTCCCTTGCTATTTTATTTTACCATTTCACGGGTAATTCGCTGTACGCAGATTTTCAATTCTAATCGCTTCGCGTTCAGGTTTTCACCCTCTCTGTAATTTTACGACCAGATTGATTTGTACGGCTAGATTGATATTTGAGGAAAACCAAGTGTGGGATTTTTTAGTTGGTAGGTCGGGCCAATAGACTTAATGTTTCTTCATTGGAGTTATTTGCGATCAATGATGTCAATTATTCAAGGGAGCGTATTTAAAGAATTAATCAGAATTTAGCTATAATGGGCGACAATTCTGATTAATTAGAGATTATTTATAATATTACTCAGAGACTTGTAAGAAAATAAAAAATTACCCTTCTTCAAAGTAGCTTGCGCAAGACGTTGCAGTTTCCCATACTGAAACTTTTGAAATCTGAACGATTTTTTCTTTTAACTTGTTATATATAAACATAGAAATCATTTCACTTGAAGGGCTTTCACCTCTAAAATAAGGCAATTCATTCAAATCTTTGTGATCTAATAAATCTAAAACAGCCTTCATCTCTTTTTTTAAGACCTTGTAGTCAACAAGAATATTACTTTTATCTAAAGCTTCACCTTTTACAAATGCTTCTACCAACCAATTGTGTCCGTGCTGGTTTTCGCATTCGCCATCATAATTCAGTAAATGATGTGCTGCTGAAAAATACATTTGTGCTTTTAATTCAAACATTGTTTATCCTTTTTAAACATTAATTACGTTATTACACCAATTGTTAGTTTTTATTGTAAAAATTTTAACAACAAACTTCAGCAAGTCTTTTCATTATTTTATCAGTGATTATTTTAATGTAATCCTTGTCAACCATACCGTTAATTATGCAATCAGAAATTTCATAAGTCGGTCTGATATACTGCTGAGCTGTTTCATTAACGTTTTTGAACTGCAAATCTGCAGCTTCGCCTGTTTTACCTCGTGAGACAGCACGTTTATACCAGCGTTCTTTTATAATATCAATAGGAGTGTATACATACACTTTTACATCCATGATGTCTCTTAATTCTTTATTCAAAACATAAAGTCCTTCAGTTAGGATAACTTTTGCCGGTTTTTTTACATCTCCGTTTGAATCAGAAACACAAGTTACAAAATCATATTTTGGCGAAACTACTGTTTCTCCTTTTTTTAGACCCAACAAATGTTCTCTCATAAGCTCTAAATTTATAACCTCAGGAGTGTCGAAACTAAAGCCGGTTTTAAATAAAGCGTCGTAACTTCCTGCTTCAATTAATTCTTTCGATGTATCTTTGTAATAATCATCCTGACGAATAACAGTATAAATACCTTCTTTTTTATCACGAACAACTGCTTCGATTGTATTGTCAACAAAAACAGTCTTACCAGAAGCACTTTCACCCGTAATACCAATAAGAAAAGTTTTTTTCTTTTCCTGAACAACTTTTCTTGCAATATTCAGAATAAAATCATCCGCAACTTTCAAAAACAAAGGTTGATTCTGCTTTTTGTCTTCTTCAAGAATTTCCTTAAGCGTATCAACAATGTTTGTAATAAGCTCCATATCTAATCTGCTTGAATAAAAGTTGTAATTTGTCAGTTCAAATGTTTCCACCATAAACCCGTCCTTAATTCATTTCAACATTGTATAGTAAATACTAAAAAAATGCTCGTATTATTTAAAATATTGTAAAAAAAATTTACAGGGTAGGGGGAAATGTTTTTTTAGTTGGTTGAAGAATCTACAAGTTTATTGCTTTTCATTCATCCTACAAAAAGCTCCTTTCGGAAGAGAGACAAAAGGAGCAAGGCTAATTATTATGAAGAAAAGATTTTGGAAATTTCTAAAGAAGTAAGCCGAACACACACACATAATGCCTAATCATTTTTTCGTCGAAATCCGACAATCGCACAAGTTGCCTTCGACTTACATTTACATTTTAGCATTATATCGACAGTTTCTTAATCTACTAAAGTACTAGTTCATTTGGATTATTTCTTTTTTATGTTAAACTTATCTATTTGAGGTCCTAAATATTTGTCTATCAATATGTGTTCTACAAAATGATCAATAGGTTTAATTGCTAATCCTAAGGCTATGAAACCGCCTATTGTTTTTATAAAATTACCTTTTAAAAGTTTGCTCTTTTGGAAATCTGTTAAAACACTTTTTACAGCTACACTTTCCGTCTGTCCGCTGTTTAAAGCTTTTACATATTTGGAATACCAGTCACTAGATTTCATAACAGAATTAGGTTTTAACAAATCTTTTCTGAGTTGAATTAAATCTTTAATTGTTTTTTCTGCAAAATTTCCGACTTTTTCTTTATTATCTGTCCGGAATACTTTGAAAGAATTTTTTATGGATTTCTTTTTATTGTTAAATTCCATGCTGTCATAAACTTGTGATACAAATTCTTCAACGCATTCTTTGTCTTTTCCGTCGAAGGCTCTCATTTTCCCGTTTGCAATAAATTGTTCCGCAACTTTAGAAACGTGTTCTTGGGCGTTAAGAGAAATTTTGTCTTTTGAAAATTTACCAAATTGTGAGAATGAATTTTGGCCAACTTTAACAGCAAGTACAGGTAGAAATATACTTGCTAAGCCTTGAAAGATTGCTTGTTTAAGGCATCTTCTTGAGTCAGGGCTATACTCGGTTTGGTTGTTTTTGTATTTATCATAGACATCAGCTCCTATATACATTAAAGCCGGAACCCAAGTCAGATTAGCATAATTACCAATTAAAGGTCTTAGAGCTTCCCCCACCTCATTAGAAAAAGCCGCGCCTCGAAGAGGCCAGTTCATTAGAGGATCTTTATATTCTCCTGTTGCTTTGTCGATTGTTCTATTATCTGCACGGTTATTAATCAGAGTACTTGTTCCAATCGGCTTTATCATAATGTAAAATCTCCTTCATACATTTGCTATTTATTCAATGAAAGTAAAAGTTAAAAATTGCCTTTTAACTGACCTTTATTAACAAAATTTTACAAAAGGCTTTCCCTGTGTATATAATTATACCATGGAAAGAAAATTTGAACTGGTATCTAAATATAAACCGGCAGGTGATCAGCCAAAAGCAATAAAACAGCTTGTTCAAGGTATTAAAGATGGGGATGATACACAGACTCTTTTGGGTATTACAGGCTCCGGAAAAACTTTTACCATTGCAAATGTTATTGAACAAGTACAAAAACCAACATTAATTATTGCTCACAATAAAACCCTTGCTGCACAGCTTTATAATGAGTTTAAAGAACTCTTTCCAAATAACGCTGTAGAATATTTCATAAGCTACTATGATTATTATCAGCCGGAAGCTTATATTCCGAGAACTGATACATATATTGAAAAATCTGCAAGTATCAATGAAGAAATTGACCGATTGCGTCATAATACAACAAGAAGTCTTTATGAAAGAAATGATGTAATTATTGTAGCTTCCGTAAGCTGTATTTACGGTTTAGGGTTACCTGAAAGTTATTTTAAGGGAACTATTAAAGTATCAGTTGGAGATACATTAGATAGGGCCGATTTGATTAAACACCTTGTAATGACTCAGTATACGAGAAATGATTTGGTTCTTGAGCGTTCAACTTTCAGAGCAAGGGGCGATATTTTAGAAATTATGCCTGCGTATGAAAAAATTATTACAAGAATTTATTTTTTTGGTGATGAGATAGAAAAAATTGTAAGAATCGATAATTTAACTGGAGAAATTTTGGAAGCTCCTGAAAGTGTAATTATCTACCCAGCGGTTCATTATATAGCATATGATGAAAACGAGGATGAAACCATTTCGATGATAAGGACAGAATTAAAAAATCGGGTAGCTGAATTGGAAAGTCAGAATAAAATTCTTGAATCTCAAAGGCTTCAACAAAGAGTTAAATATGATATTGAGATGATAAAAGAGATGGGATATTGTTCTGGGATAGAAAATTATTCAAGAATAATAGAACGTCGTCCTGTAGGCTCCGCACCTGCTACTTTATTAGATTATTTTAGGGGTGATTTTCTAACAGTAATTGATGAATCACATGTTACAATTCCACAATTAAATGGGATGTACCATGGCGATGCCTCAAGAAAGAATACGCTTGTAGAATTTGGTTTTAGGCTCCCTTGTGCCAAAGATAACAGACCTTTAAAGAGTGAAGAATTTTTTGCAAAAGTTGGACAAAAAATTTATATTTCAGCAACACCTGGAGAATTTGAAAGAAAAACTTCTCAACAAATGGTAGAACAAATCATTCGTCCTACAGGCTTAGTAGATCCAAAAATTAGTGTAAGACCAATTGAAACTCAGATTTCTGACTTGAAAGTTGAAATTGAAAAAAGAGCTAAGAAGGAAGAACGCGTTCTTATAACAACTTTGACCAAGAAAATGGCAGAGGATTTGTGTGATTATTTCTTGCAGGAAGGTATTAGAGTTCGATATCTGCATAGTGGAATTAAGTCTATTGAACGTGTTGAAATTCTAAGGGATTTGAGGCTTGGGGAATTTGATG
>CALUVP010000050.1 GCA_944324215.1 Candidatus Gastranaerophilales bacterium
AAAATGACAAGGAACTTATTTTATTACTCGTGGATACGGGAACACATTCGGATATATTTTGATTCATAGTTTTTAGCAGGATGCTGGCGTAAGTATTCTTGCGTTTACCAATCATGACAAGACAGAAAAAATTGTTATTGCTTGGCGGGTTGCGTTATCTGCTTCCCGTCATAGAGTCAGCCCATGAACAGGGCTATTATGTCATCACGTGTGATTATTTGCCGGATAATATCGCCCATAAGTATTCGGATAAATACCATAATGTGAGCATAGTCGATAAAGACGCGGTATTGGCATTAGCCCGGGAATTGGAAATAGACGGAATCATGTCGTTTGCAGTGGACCCCGGGGTGGTGACTGCGGCATACGTGCAGGAGCAGTTGGGTTTGCCGGGCAATCCATACGAATCGGTGTTGATATTGCAGAACAAAGACCGTTTCAGGTCGTTTTTAAGGGAACATGGGTTCAATGTGCCTTGGGCGAGAGGCTATGCTTCAGAGGAAGAGGCATGGGAGGACAGGAACGCATGGACGTACCCTGTAATCGTGAAACCGACGGATTCGGCGGGGAGCAAGGGAGTGTCGCGTGTTGACGGGGAGGAGGATTTGCGGGAGGCTTTGGGAAATGCGTTGGCGCATTCCATTTCTGGAAAGATTATAGTAGAAGAATTTATCGAAAAGGTCGGCTGTTCGTCTGATTCGGATTGCTTTTCTGTAAATGGGGAGTTGAAATTTGTTTCCTTTTCCGCGCAGCGTTTTGATGTTCATGCCTCAAATCCTTATACACCTTCCGCTTACAGCTGGCCTTCCACGATGACCAAGGCGCAGGAGGATGAACTGGCATTTGAAATACAGCGTTTGTTGCGTCTGTTGGATATGCGGACTTCTGTTTATAATGTGGAGACGAGGATAGGGAGGGACGGGAAGGCTTACATTATGGAAGTATCCCCTCGTGGGGGCGGAAACCGTCTGTCTGAAATGTTGCGGTATGCGACGGGTGTGGATTTAATCACCAATGCCGTCCGGGCTGCTGTCGGGGATGAGGTAACGGGTGTTGAGCAGAAACCTTACCGTGGGCATTGGGCGGAGGTGATATTGCATGCGGATAAAGATGGGTATTTTGGCGGATTGGAAATCGATGAAAAGTTTCGGGACAGGCATGTGGTGGAGGAAGATTTGTGGGTGAAGGCAGGGGAAAAGGTGTCTGCTTTTCGGGGTGCGAATGATGCGATAGGAACATTGGTGTTGAGGTTCGAAACGGAGGAGGAGTTGGAGGAGGCATTGCAAGAACAGAAGAATTGGTTAAAGGTTGTTGTGAAGTCGTGGTGTTGATGTATGATGATTGTAGTATATGTTTTAAATTATTCGTATAATTAATCAAATAATAGAATGGTTGGTGTGCAGGTGAAAATCTTGATTTTAGGTGCTGCGAATGATCAAGTTAAACTTATCAGGGTAGCAAAGCAACTGGGGTATTTTGTAATAGTTTGTGATTTTACATCTACAAATCCGGGACTTTCTTTGGTAGATAAGCATTATCAAATTGATTATTTAGATAAAGACAAGGTTCTTGCAGTAGCAATAAAAGAAAAGATAGATGGAGTTATTTCTAATTCAGAGCCTGCAATGCCTATTGTTGCTTATGTGGCTGGACAATTAGGGTTGCAAGGTAATAAGGAAGATAGTATAAAAGTATTAGCCGATAAAACACGGTTTAGAGCAATACAAAAAGAATTGGGGTTTTTTACTCCAAAGCATTATGTGGTTGATTCATATGTGGGTGCAATGAGTAAAATGCAAGAAATGCGTTTGCCTGTATTAATAAAAGCATGTGAATGTTCGGCGACAAGAGGAACCTATAAGATAGAAAGATTTGATAAAGAGGAGATAAGAAGTGCTTATACAACAAGTGTAGCACATTCTTGGAATGGCAAGGTTGCTATAGAAGAGTTTGTGCCAATGCCTTCTCTTACAACTTATGAAGGAGATATATTCGTTTTTGAGGATGATATTATTTGGGATGGAATATTTTACACGCAAAGAAGTACTGATGCTCCGATGGTTCCGATGACTTATTCTGGACCTATCGCTTTTTCTGATACGCATATAGCTTTGATAAAGCATACATTGTCTAAAATTTTTCATGCAGTAGGTATAAGGCATGGACAATATAATGTAGAATTATATTTTACACCTGAAAATGAATTATTTGTGATTGAAATAAATACAAGACAAGGAGGTCGGAATTTGCCAGAGTTTATAAAAGAATTTAGTGGAGTTGATTTGACAAAGCTATTGGTATCGACATCTGTTAATGAAAGGAAGTTTTTTTTAGAATATAAATCACAAATCCATGCAAGAAGGTATATTACTCATCATTTAATATTTCCTCATAGCGAGGGCGTATTTGCAGGTTTGTATATAGATGTTGAAATAGAACATTATTTGTTTGCAAAAGAACTTTATATTAATTATGGCGGTAATCTGCATAAAACTTATGATGGAACGGGGGTAATAGGGTATGTTGATTTTGAATTTCCAGACCAAGCAACGAGAGATAAGTATGCATTTCACATGGAAAAATATGTATATATAAAATATATATGATGAAAACAGTTGTTAATTATTAAATTGAATTATTATGAATGGAATTAAGTACACAGAACTTATGGGTGAGAATGTTAAAGATAAACTGAAGTATTGTGGTGAAGATGTCCGTATTTATAATCTGGCTAAGATTATTAATCCTCAGTTTGCTTATATAGATGATCATGCAATAATATTGGATTTTACATTTATCGATGCCAAAGAATCATTTAAATTAGGGAAATATAGTTGCATAACTTGGCATTGTTTAATAGAAGGCTGGGCTAATGTGTGCATAGGAGATAGGTGTTTTGTTGGTCCAGGAACTAAGATCCTAGGATCAACTTATGAGTTTAATGGTTATTATACAAGTGAACATCTTCCTGAAGGGACGCATGCAACAAGGTTTGGTGATATTACTATTTGTGATGATGCTTATATAGGTGCTAATAGTGTTGTTATGCCGGGTGTAACAATAGGCGAGGGGGCTCTTGTGGGATCTAATGCTTTTGTAAATAAAGATCTTGAGCCATGGGGAATCTATGTTGGAACTCCTTGTAAAAAGATTGGCGAGAGAGAAAAGCCGACACTTGAGCGGAAAAAAGTGATAGAGTTGATGGATTGGACTCGTCATTTTTAATTTTGTTTGAGTGAATGCGGTAAATTATCTCAGTTTGCCGCATATCATATCATTTTTTATTAAGTTTATCATAAAGAATGTTTATGGATAAAGATGAAGTAGTTGTAAGTATTCGTTGTTTAGCCTATAATCATGAACCATATATTCGGCAGTGCTTAGATGGATTTGTGATGCAAAAAACTAATTTTAAAGTAGAAGTAATAGTTCATGACGATGCTTCAACAGATGGTACTGCTGCAATAATTCGTGAATATGCGGAAAAATATCCGGAATTGATAAAGCCGATTTTTGAAACAGAAAATCAATACTCAAAACATGATGGCTCATTAAGAAGGATTATGAATGAAGCGTGTATTGGTAAGTATATTGCAATGTGTGAGGGGGATGATTATTGGACGGATCCGTATAAGTTGCAGAAACAGGTAGATTTTTTAGAAAAGAATTTGGATTATGCTTTTTGTTGTCATCGCTTTGAAAAGTATTATGAAGATTCGGGTTCGTTTGATAAAGAGTATGCTTATGCTTTTTACCGGAATGGGTACGATTTGAAAATAACTGAAAGTTTGTTTTTTAAAGTTTGGGTTACTCAACCTTTAACAGCTCTTATCCGAAGAGATTGCTTGAAACGAGTATATGAACGCAAACTAAATTATAAGTACTTTAGAGATGTCCATTTATTTTATTTTTTGCTTAAAGAGGGGAAAGGAATTTCTTTAAATCAGTTTATGGGGGTTTATAGACTACATAAAGGAGGAATAGCTGGAATGCGTGATATTTTTCAGAGTGCAAAGGACACAAATTTGATATTGAGTGAATTGTGGAAAAATAACAAGACCGATTTTTGTTTGTTGAGATATGTATTGTATATAAAAATTGTATATATTGTTAAGTATGTGCATGCTGTCATGTTTGGTTTGAAATAATTATGTGGAGAAATATTATTCTTTTTCTATTATTGTTTTGTTATGTCTTTGCATTCTATATATTTAATATTTCAGTCTCTTTTTTAATAGCACTTCCTTTGTTAGGATTGGCTTTTTTTGATAGAAAGTATTGTTATGTTTTGTGGCAGGTGGTAATTTGTAAATATGTAAAAAATATAATTGTAGCGTGGACTATTGTTATGTTTTTTGCTCTATTTTTTTCTATCTTTTATGGAACTTGGGATTTTTCATTTTTACGAGTTATTGCTGTACAATTATTTCATTTGATATCAGCGTTACCAGTACTAGCTTATTTAAAATATAAGTCTTATACTTTTAAGGACGTAGAAGAGGTTTTTGTATGGATTTTTATAGCACAAACATTTGTACAATGTACTGTATTGATGAGTTCAGAGTTATCAGAGATGATATATTATTTTAATAAGTTTGACCCAGAACTAGTAAAAGGACCGGGAAGTTATATTCGAGGTAAGGCTTTATCAGCTGCAACAACTTATCATTTGTCTTTGATTTATGGTGTTGCTTTCATCCTTTATGTAAAGAGATTTTTAACAGAAAAGGTTTCTTTAAAAATTGTTTTGATGGGGATATTGATATTTATAGGTATTTTTTTTGCAGGAAGAACAGGTTTTGTGGGAGTATTGTTTGGTGTTTTAGGATATTTCTTTTCAAATAAAGTGAATTTGGGAAAGAAGATTCGCTTAATGATTTATTCTTTATTGGGGTGTGGCTTTTTTGTGGTCGTATTATATATATTTTTCCCAAACTTCTATATGGTATTGGAAAATTATGTGCTGCCTTATGCTTTTGAATTTTTATATTCATTAGATTCTTCGGGAAAAATGGAGACTGCCTCTACAAATCAGTTAATGGGTATGTGGCAAAGAGATTTCAATTATATGGAATTTTTACTTGGCTCAGGAAAATATACGTTAGAAAATGGAGGATATTATATGACAGTGGATCCTGGTATTTTGCGACACACTTTATTTATGGGTGTGATTGGTTATTTGTTTCTTGTTGCTTACCAATTTGTGCTTTTCCCAATTCATCGTCTTCAGGGACAAACTCGTTTTTATTATACATTGATAATGTTATATTGGATTGTGATGGAGTTTAAAGGCTGTACGTTAGGTTCTAATAAATTTGTTTTTTCTACATCGGTATTGCTAATTTTTAGTTATTTTTATTTGAATCCAGAAGTAAAGAGAGGTAATTATGTATAGATGTTTTTTTTCTGTTATAATACCATGTTATAATGCTATTAAGTGGATTGATAAGGCTTTAAATTCATTAGAGCAACAGACATTTGGAGATTTTGAAGTGCTTATTGTAGATGATTGCTCTTCAGATGGAACTTATGAATATTTAAATGATTATACTCTTACCTCCAAATTAGCTATTAAACTTTTAAAGAACGAACGAAATAGTGGTCCTGGGACATCAAGAAATAGGGCATTAAAAGAAGCTAAAGGACAGTATGTTGCTTTCTTAGATAGTGATGATTGGTATGAATCTTCTTTTTTAGAGGATATTTATCTGGCTCTGAAAAGAATAGAAGCGGATATTGTATTTTTTGATTTTTATAGGAATTGGGAGAACGGTAAAGAGATTGTAATGTCTTGGACTTCAATTTTTAATACTAATTCTACACAAAAAGATTATATGGCTTTGTGTTATGATTCTTTGTGGGTTATGGCTGTTAAAAGAAGTCTGTTTATGGAATTGAATTTGCCTGATTTATATAATGCAGAAGATACGGCTATGGTTCCCTTGTTAGTAGAGAAAGCTACTGATATTATTTCTATTCATAAATCTTTATATCACTATTTGTGCAGGAAAGAATCTCTGTCAACAAGTGCTCATGAAAAGGTATATAAGTCTTTTTATGCAGCTTATTCTTTTTTGAAAGAGCATGTTTCTGACGAGTATATGGATGAAATTGTTTTTCGAGGAGTGAAAATGATAATGTATGGTGTAGTTTATAATGCGATTCGTGCTCATGTCCCTATTGGAGAATTTGAATTTATTTTACGGGAATTTGAGATATCTAATCCGAATTATCGCTCTAATTTATATATGAAATTTTTGCCCATGCGTAAACGTTTTTTTATAAAGTGCGTAGAAAAGAGAAGATATTGGATATTGTCCTTGTATTGTAAGCTGCAAGAATTTTTACTTCGAATAAATTAATATGGTTACTGCTTCTATTGTGACATATCAACATCGTATCGTTGATATACAGAGGGTTGTTGATTGTATATTGGCAACATTGGTTGATAGGTTGTATATTATTGATAATTCACTGAATGATAAGTTGCGTGAATTGACTGCGATTTCAGAGCGCATTTGTTATATTCATAGTGTTAACTTAGGTTATGGGACAGGGCATAATGTTGCGGTAAACGAAGCGATAGAGCAGGGAGCGACTTATCATGTGGTGATTAATCCGGATATTTATTTCGAAAAGGATGTGATAGAGGAGTTGGTACAATATGCAAATGAACATGAGGAGGTTGGTTTATTGATGCCTAAGATTTTGTATCCTAATGGGGAAATTCAATATTTGTGTAAGTTGTTGCCTACACCTTCCGATTTATTGATGAGACGTTTTAATCCTTTTAAGAAGTCGGTTGAACGGAAGAATAGAAGGTATGAAATGCGTTTTGCTGATTATGATTCCATTATGGAGGTGCCGTCGTTGTCCGGTTGTTTCATGTTTTTACGGCTTTCTGTATTGAAGCGGATAGGTGGTTTTGATGAACGTTTTTTTATGTATGCGGAAGATTTGGATTTGTGCCGTCGGATAGGAGAGGTTTCTAAGACTGTTTATTATCCAAAAGTTTGTGTATATCATGAATATGCGAAGGGCTCATATAAAAATAAGAAGTTGTTGCGCTATCATATTTGCTCTATAATTAAATACTTTAATAAATGGGGCTGGTTTTGGGATGAGAAGCGCAAATTGGTAAATAGTAGGACATTGAAAAAATATAGATGAGAATATGTTTTTTAGGCGTGTTTTGTTTATCTTTGCGGATGTTGAAATCGGTTGTTATTGATATGAAGGCTTATACTGTTTCTGACAAAGAAAAATTGGGGAATGTTGTGGTGTATATTGCCAATCATGTACCTGACTTAAGTAAGACAAAATTGCTTAAGTTGTTGTATTTTATGGAAGAATACAGCGTAAAGCGTTTTCATACCCCTTTTT
>CALUVP010000051.1 GCA_944324215.1 Candidatus Gastranaerophilales bacterium
GATCATATAAATGCTTATATTTCTTTAATTTTGAATTTGCACTATTCATTCCAACCATAATAATAGGGACATTCGTTTTATCGTGAATGTCCCTTAAAGTTTCTATTGATTTAGAATCAAGCATTAAATAATCTATTTCATCAACAATTATTGGCTTTGGGGTTAAAAGTAGATTTTTTATAACCATATTAAAACAATCTAAATTTCGTCGTGGTGCATATTCGCCCATTGCATCCAAAATCTCTACAAGTAGCCATTTTGTGGTCATAAGATTATTGCATCTAACCAGATACAAGTCATTTTTAAAAGCCCACCAATTGATTGCGTGAGTTTTTCCAAGTCCGGGTGCTCCATAAACCAAACCTAGTCCGGGAACTCCTTCTGCTCTTTCAATCAAATTATTATACATACTGATGAACTTCTTGACATTATTTGTTTTTACAAAGACTTTTTTCATACAACTCCTTTCTTACTCGTAAATTGTCCTGTATTCACTTGATTTTATATAATTTGTCAACCAATCTCTATCTTCTTGAGTGATACATCCATTTTGCATATGCCATTCATATCTTTCATAGTTATTACTAAAGGTTGGTCTATTTACTATTGAAGTTCTAATTTTAGGTGTAAATTCTGATTCTGCATATTCTTCTTGAGGGATTTTGCTCACTTCGATTAAATCAGAATTGTTTGTTGGGATATCCATTAATTCTTTTTCAATTAAATCAATATCACTTAATTTAAAGTGTTCTTTGACAGCTTTTATCGTTTTCCTTCTTAATTTCGCTTGTTTTTCTATTTTGTGTTTGTAATCTTCAATATCTTTAATATCACCCATTTGCATTGCAAGAGGGTGAGTTGAAGTAACTCTATCTGCCTTACAAATAAACTCGCCTTTTGTTGAATATACTTTGATGTATGACAAATCGAACAAACTGTACTTTATAATAGCTTTTTCTTTTAATCCGTATAATGCTTCGTCAAAATAATCGGCTTTTAGGAATCTAATTCCATTTCTACCTATATTTTTAATCTCTTGTGCCATCATTAAGTCATCTAATTCTTCTTCTTTTATATGTTGTTTCTTTGTTTCATTGATTACTTCCTGAATAGTCTTGCCATTTTCGTTGGTACATGGTTGTGCATGTTTATACTCAAGCCATTTATCTATCAGTTTTATTGCTTGTTCAATAGTCGGTATAAAATTATATTGTTCATGAATTTGCGAATGTAATTTTTCATTCCGTTTCATCCAAGCGGGTTTATTTTCAATACTTGTACCAATATAGCTAGGCATTAATTTTTCGAAGCCTTCTTGAAAATCTAAAAAGAAACGCTCGATAACTTTAGCTCGAGCGTTATATGGTTGAGCATAGACAGGTCTTATTCCAAGTTTTTCATAAACACCACTAAAGCCTAACTCTTCAAATTGCTTATCACCATTAAAAAATTTGCTTTTAAAAGCACGACCATTATCTTGATATACATAATCGGGGATATGGTCTAATTTTAATATTGCATTTCTTAGTGCTGAAGCTATGTTTTGTGTACATTCCTCAAGCATTATGTCGTATCCAACAAGTCCACCTGATTTCCAATCTAAAAAACCAAGTAATGTTGCTCTACAAGGTTTACCGGTAAATGGATTTATAACTTGAAAATTTAGTGTGTGTCCATCAGCAATTAAAACTTGTCCCGGCTCTAATAATGCAGCATTTCTTACAATATATGGTTCAACTTTATCTTTAAGGGCTTTTTGACCTTCTCTTGCCAATGTCCACTTATCAAAATTATTGTCTCTAAACCATTTTGCATACCTTCTAAAAGTAGCATCTTGGGGTAATATATTGTATCCTCTTTCTTTTAATATATGTTTTGTTAAGCTAATAGCCTTACCAATTGAAAAATTATTGGGTGACAATAAAATATTTAAAAATATTTTAATTTGCTCATGATTCAAAGATGTATTATATTCTTTTCTTGTCGAATATTTATATTGAGATACTAATGCTGTCCAATCTCTGTTATAACTTAATAGCCTTTTCCAACGATAAAGTGAGCCCTCGCAAACTGTTCCCAATGTTTTATATATTGTTTCATATAGCATTCCGGAATTATACATTTCTAAAAAATGTTTATTAATTGTTTTTTGGCTTTCATCAAAATTATCCTTTTGATAATTTTTTCTAAAATCAATCCAAAAATTAATTAAATCATATTTTGCTAAAGCAACCTTTTTTTGTGTTTCGGATATTAGTCTTTCCTGTTTAATTTTAAGGTTACCTAATTCAATTAATTCCCCATTTGAACTGTTTATCTCTTCGGTATATTCTTCTATAAATTTTTTCTGTAGTTCTACTTCTAAAGTGCTTAATCTGATTTTGTATAAATAGCCACCTCTGCATTTTTCAGTTTTACATTCATACTTATCATTGTTTAATGACATTCTAACAGCTCGTTTAGTGATATTCTTAAGTCTAGCAACAGTTTCTACATCAACCCAGATATCTTCCGTTTTAATGTTAATAGGGTTTAAATTCTGCTCTGTCATAGGTATAATCTCCTTTTTGCTTTCCCATCTTACCTCTAAGATTTTAAAAGTGTTCAAGATGAGAGGGAAATATGTTGCTTTGTGTAGGAATGATAAGAAATGTGTCTTAAAAAATTAGCGAAAGATTACTTAAAAATCTTAAAAAAGATTACTTCTAATATTTTGAGCAACTAAAAACTAAATATTTTATAAAAAATTTTAAGAATTACTTCCTTGTTAAATAATAGTGAGGATTTAGATATAAAGATTACTTGCTCTTAAAATAGTTCAAGATTACCTACTAAGTTGGAAGTCTTTTAAAGGGAAGAAAACTCGGAAAACATTGCATTTCTTCATAAAAAAGCACTTCCTTCTATTAAGGGAAGTAATCTTCTAAGGAATCTTTGTATAAACATAATGTCCAAACGTACCAATCCCCTCAATCTTGCATGTTCTTTAACTTTGTGCGATAATTGGATATCTTGAGAGAGGACTTTTTAGGTAATCTTTGGGGACAAAATTGCTAGTACATTGAAATTTGAATTCGTTTATAGGAAGTGGTTTTTTTCGTAATATATTTGACTTTGAGGCTATATAGTAAAGATTCCTTCTGTTAAACAATAGCCTGTCTAATTATATTAATTGTCTTTGAAAAGCTTGAAGATAAATTAATCAATGAGTTAACAAAATTTAAAAATATAAATTTCGTTAAAGCTGATATATCAGAAGAGTTTGAAAACGGGTTACAAAATTCTTCAAAAGTAATCCTCTTTTCAGCTATCGGTAAAACAGATTCTAAAG
>CALUVP010000052.1 GCA_944324215.1 Candidatus Gastranaerophilales bacterium
TATGGATTGACGATGAAGAGTTGTCATCTGCTTTGAAAATTGATGATATTAGAAAAAGAATTGAGCAAGTACGTAATTTCCGGGAAAACGGAGGAGAAGTTGCAAAAACCTGAGGGATTGTGTGATAATGCGTGGAAATCAATGATGGAATATGCAATGACATTAGCACACGGCGGAGAGAATTTCTATGACGGTTGGATGAAAGATAAAAAATCTGCAATGGTTGCTTGTAATGATGGATTTAGACCTGTAATATTTCTTTTAGAAGCTACTGATGAAAATGCAGAAGTATTTGAAAATTAAAGCTATTAAAAAATTTATTTATTATCATTGCCAAACCAAAATTCAATAATCACTGCATAAGTTTGATTACTATTTGCCAGATTTTCAGTTGAAATTGATGCAATGTTGGTAGCTGTATTTGAAATAGTTCCATTTTTTATTAAATACCCGACTTCTGAATTCAATTCTTGTGTATATGTTGGAATTTTTTTTACATTTTTATCTTTAGGATTCATAAAAATATTTGAATCTAATTCTGGCATATTTTTTTTAATTTTATAAGGTTTCGATGCTTGAATTATTCTAAAATTAACAGTTGCATTATTTGTTTCTGGTAATTCAAAAAATACTGTATTAAATGTTTTGGCACTTATTTCAGTATCAGGAATTATTAAATAATAATAGTTAGGATTTATAACACTTTTCTCACTTGCTTTCATAAGATAAGTATATTTTTTCTTACTTGCTAAAATATCTTGATAAGCTTTGCAATCAACTGTTTGATAAGGACATTTTTGTCCGCAAGCACACCCTGTCTGCAAACCTTTTGAATTTTTATAAAAATAATACCCTATTCCCGATAAAATCCCCAGACCTCCAAAAGTAGATCCTAATGCAATTGCAGCTATCGCACCGTCGCTCAACCCTTCATTATCTTTTTTTGAATTTCCGCTCGGTACAGAATCTACTTTTATGGCAAATTGATTTTGACTTTGATTATTTGCAGAATAAACAACATTGTTTAACACAAATAATAAACATATAAATAAAATTGTAATTTTTTTCATAAAGCACCTAATGTAAAGATTAAAGTTCCAACATAATCACCTAAAACTGTATCAGGTTTTATTACTGCATAAGGAACAAATGTTCCTGAAACAACATGATCATATGGATTTGTAATAGTATATGACGTTGGAGATATAGATAAATTAAAATCTGAAAATTTATAAGGATTTGTAATATGTTTTAATTCTGTAAATTGAGCATTTACAATAATGGGGGTAGATAAATTTGTGTGAATTTTTAGCTGCAATGGTGTCATTGTCAAAATAGTACTTTCATTACTAAAAAAATTGGTATCAGTAATTTTTACATTCGGTAATGGAGCATCTCTTTCGTGTTCTACATCTTCTACTATTATTTTTTCTATCTCAAGAACTTCTGGCAAATTTGTTGATAGGATTTGTGTTGCTTGATTTGCACTATAAGCTGACGCCATTATTTGTATAAGTATTATATTTAAAATGATTAAATTTTTTAAAATATTCATAACAATATTTACTTTTACAGAAAATAAAAAAAAAAATATTGGCTAGTTTAACATATTTATATAAGCTTCCAAAATAGAAAATATAGCTAATATAAAAATTTATTATAACCTCATAAATTTTTGATGATGAGGTTTATATGAAAAAAATATTAATTCTTTTGTTATTTATATTAATTCAAATAAAATCCTCGGTTTTTGCAAATGTAGCAGTCAAGGACTTGGGAAATACAATAATATCAAATAATCAAATCTCAAAGCAAATTCAAGTACAAGAAGATTCCTTTATAAGTCTACAATTTTTAATCAAAGTTAGAACTTTAGACACTTTTATTTCAAATAGTTCAAACCCAAGATATAAAATTCCTATAAATCAATTGTATTTGAATGATGGTGAAAATGAATTTCAAATGCTACCGAATTCTGAAATTACACTGTTATCTTTGTCTGGATTGCAATTTTGGGGATATACAAAAAATTATAATTGCACAATTAAAAACATAGGAATTTTGCCTCCAGGCACTTATTCTACAAGGTTACAATTCCAAACTCAAACAGCATTATTTACATATAATACTGTTTATAATTTATCTTTTACTATACCAACAACTCAAGATATTTCAAGTATAACTAACCCTGTAAATATTAGATTAACTCCTGATAATGTATTTGAAACTAATATAAATATTTCAAATATTACTTCTCCCCAAATTTTAATAAAATCAAATGATAAGTGGAAATTAATACTAGATACATCAAATTTAGATAACTTAATTGGAAAGTATTACTTTCAAATTACAGGTGTGTCTAAAAATGTAACAGAATATGAAACTTCACAGATAGAACTTTTGCCTAATAAGCGATATGTTATAGCGAAAGGCAACCCAACAGTTACAGAATTAATTACTGGGAACTATAGCACAGATTATGTGAATATCAAATATTCACTCAAAAATCCTTCTGATAAATATTTAAAGGAAGGTCAATTTAAAAATTTCATAAATTATATAATTCAAAGTAGGAGCAATTAAATGAAAAAAATTTTAGTATCGTTATTATTAGCATTTACGTTTTTATGCCAAGACACAGAAGCTGCTTTAAAAGTAACTCCAACATTACTTGAACTAAATGCAAATGAAACAAGAGGCAATTATTTAACAGCCTCATTTGATGTTCAAGGTGATGCAAATGAAACTATACGTTTTAAAATATACCCTTCTTATTTTAAAATTTCTCCACAAGGCACAATGGATATAATAGAAGAAAATTCTTCTGCAACTGACAATTTGATTAAAAATGTAAGATTTGTTCCAAATGAATTTACACTACAAAATGGGAATAAACAAAAAGTCAGATTAACGATTACGGATTTAAAAAATCTGCCTGATGGGGAATCGAGAATGGTTTTATTTTTAGAAGACGTTGCCGCCAAAGAATTAATGCTTCCATCAGGAATGAAAGATGTAACAACAAAATTAATAGTAAAAACCCGAGTTGGTATTCCTATTTACTTAGATAAAGGTAAGTTTGTAAAATGCGCACAAATTGAAAATATTGATATAAAAAAACAAGATAAAGAATTACAACTTGCCTTGAAGTTAATATCTTCAGGGAATAGTAAAGTTAGATATACAGGTAAGGCCCAGATTATAAAAGATAAAGAATTAATAGGGGAATATAAAATCCAAAATCAAGTTATAGGTTCTAATAATACGTTATCGACACAAGAAGGAATCCCTTTAAAAGATATAAAGGAAAATGGAAATTACACCTTACGACTTGTAATTCAATACACAGATGAGAAAGGACGCTTAAAAAGTTTAATCAAAGAAAATCAATTTACAATAGACAATCTTACAGATAGTCAAATCTAAGTTAAGCACAAAAGGAGGAAAAAAAATGATTAGTAGAAAATTTGCCGGATTCTTAATTATTCCAGCGCTTTTAGGTTCAATTAATGCATCACACGCAATTTCAAACACTGCAAGTCAAATTTTACAATGCACATTAGGTACATATTTAGACATAACTCCAGAATTAGGTGGAGCTGTTACTACTACGGCAATTGCACCAGATACAGGCAATCTAAATACAGCATTAGTGTCAAAATTTAAAATTAATCTGAATACAGATTGCCAAAAATTATATTTGCAAGGTAAAACTACTGGAGCAGGAGGTGATGTTAATGCATTATTCAGACAAGGTAATCAAACTTATGTAGTATTTTCTAACACAGCATCTGGCAAAGTTCCAACAGCAGCAGCAATAGCTGATTGTAAAACTGCATCTCCAACAGCAACGGGTAATGCCAACGCTATAGCTTATCCAATTGCTAGTATAACTTTAGATAACGGTGGAAGAGCAAATTATGATAATAACAAAAATCAATATAAGTTAGATGTTAATGCTGGTACAACAATAGCAACCACTTCAACGGGAACAACACCGTACGCAAATACTTATTCCTTTCAGGACAATGCCGGTACATATCAAGCAATAATGACTCTTACTTCAACATCACTATAAAGAAAGGTTAAAATGAAATATTTATTTAAGATAATAACATTTTTATTGATATTTAACTGCTTTACACAACGATCATACAGTGCAACCAATTTTCAACAAACAATTATCACTACTGTACCAACAGCAGTAAATATTTCAGCATATAACCACTCTTTATCTAAAGGAACTATTGCTCCGCAGACAGGGATCTCATCATCCCCGTCTGCCTCTTTCAATATCAAAACAAATGGTGAAGATTGCAATTATACATATATTATGCAAGCAAAAGTTTCTACTTCAAATAGCGGTGATGTAAACGCTTATTTCAAAAACTCAAATAGAGATTATATTATTTTAGGAAATGTATCTTCCTCAAATTTACCTAATACAAATTCAATAAATAATATCAAAAGTGGAATTCCTACTTTGTCTGGCAACCCGAATGCAATAGCATACCCTATTACAAATACTCTTACAAATATTGAATCAGCTACAATGACTAATAATTCAGCGTATAGAGGATTATGTTATTCAGTAAAAATGGGAAATTACCAAAATGGTAATATAATTCAAACACTAGGCGCAGTTCCTTATGCTAACACATACTCAATTTCGAATGATAGAGCCGGTACATATCAAGCAATTATAACCTTTACGGCTAATAGGAACCCTTAACAAATATTGTGAAAAAAATGTTACGGATAGTTTTGTTGTCCTTGCTTACAGGTTTAATAACCTTTATACAGCCTGTTTTTTCTGCTCAACAAAATCAAAATATGATTACATATATAAATTTGAATGAAAAAGCCTTGTATGATGTCGAAATCGTTTTGACAAAAGACGAGAAAATTTTGTTGCCATTTAAACAATTATCTGAAATTTTTGAGGTAAAAGTTAAAACAAATCATGCAACAAAAGAAATTAATTTTGAAACAAATGATGGAGTTACAGGTAGAGTTGGAAATGACTATATTATTTTCGATAACAAAAAAATATCTTCAAATAAAAATTTATACCTAAAACAAGGTTTGATGGATGATATAAAAGACGAAATATTTTGTAATGCTAAGGATTTAAGTATAATTTTTAATTCTGAAATTAAAACTGATAAAAATGATTTATCAATAATTGCTAATACCAAAAGAGATTTAATATTATTAAAAGGAATTGAAACAGCAACTCCGGAGGAAGAAAGAAAAAAAATCAAAGCGTATAAAAATATCCTTGCACCCGAGAAAAATAAAAAAATTCAATTTGATTCAATTTCATTTAATAATAACACTATGAGTGATACTGTTTCGCAATACTTGATTAGCGGAACTTCTAAAAATATGTTTTTTAATAATAATACTCAAGTTGTACTAAAAGGCAAAGCTTATAATGGGGATTTGAGTATAGATATGAATACATATAACTATAAGGGTGAATTGTTTTCTTTTGGGGGACTGGGGTTTAAGTATAAGAATAAATTTAAAAATTTAGAATATGAACTTGGCCGAGTAAGGGGTATAAAAGATGAAACATATACAATTGGAAATCAAATGCTTGGTTTTCAGCTCAGTAATTACGAAATAAAACCAAAAACATATCGAGAACTTAGCGGGCAAGTTGCAGACGATAGTTTGGTCAAAGTTTGGGCAGATGGTAAAGAAGAAACAACGTTAAGTACATATGATGGATATTATAGCCTGAATAGTTTGAATTTAAGCCAAGAGCCTAAATCAATAAAATTAGAAGAAGTTAAGGCAGATGGTACATGTGAAAAAATTTATGAAATGAAATATCCCAAGTATAAAGATATGCCTGAAGAAAAACAGAAAAAATACACAGTTTTCGGAGGAGTCACAGGGTACAATAATAAATTGTTTAATACAAACGGCTACATATATGAAATGAATACCAAGAAATTTCTACTTGGCTCACAATTTGAATATGGATTAAAAGAAAATTTGAAATTTGATTCCAAAATATCATTTGATAAAATTTATTCTCAGCCGGAAAATTCAATATGGCAAAGTATTTATTCAACAGATGCCCTATTAACATCAGGTACTTGGAAAAATCCTAATAATTTGGAGGGTATAAGTTGGCTAAATACTTTAGAACATATAAAAAACGATAATCTTAAATCTAAATTAATTATGGGTGTAAGTTCAGTAAAAGACATAAACCAAAACTTCGGGCAACAAGGAGGTTATACCCTCGCTGCTGAAACAAATTATCATAAAAATAATTATTATCTAAAAGGAGGATTATTTACAACTTCGGCAGATTTTTATCTTGCAGGCTCAGATGGAAGCTATTATAACGACAGAACAGGAGCAATGTTCGGAGGAGGAATATCTAAAAATAACGGTGGAATGCAGGGAAACATAAAAAAATATTTTTCTAATGCTGCAAATAGATTTGAGGGTGGACTTATTGATTTTACCGAATATAATTTTGGATTTTATAAAAACTTAGAAAAAGTCGCAGATATAAAATTCAATATTAATGGGCGTTCTGGAGAAAATGATATTGCTAAAAATCAAAGTTATTACTATGACTTAAATATAAGTAGAAAAATAGGCTCTAATATAACAATAGAAGGAGGTAAAACAGAAAGTAATTATTCAACAGAGTATGATGAAAATACTTCTTCATATAACGGTTATAGTTCTAAATATTCAACTGTATATTTAAAAGCAGACTATAAAATGCCTAAAAATCTTGGCATTCTTTCTTTAGGGCACGATATAATTAATTACAATTATTCAAACCAACCTAATGAATACAATATGGCAAAAATTTGTTACACATTTCCGGAATTTAAAAGAATTACATTAAGTTTAGGTACAGGATACAAATATACCGGATCTGACAATGGATTTGATATATATGCAAATTTAGCATACAGAACTAAGAGCGGACGTGTAATAAATGTTAATTACCAATACAATCAAATGGGTGGTTATATTATAAATAATATGTTTTTACCAATGAGTTCACGTCATTCAATTAATCTGATTGTCAATGACGCATTTGCACTTTTGCCATCCGGTATAAAATCAGTAGGATATTCTGATGATAATAAGGGCTATGTAGATGTAGTAACTTACATAGATAAAAATCAAAACGGTAAATTTGACAGAAAAGATATAAAGGTAAAAGATGTACCTGTAAAATTTAGTTGGGAGAATAATCCAACTTACACAAATAGACGAGGACGAGCTTTTCCGGGAGGAACAGAAGCTGGAACTTATAATATAAAAATTGATACAGAAAAACTACCAGCAACATTACTGGTAGATAAATCACAAGAAAAAGGGAAAATGATAAGAATTGAGGCAAGAAAAACGACAAAAGTTGAAATCCCTCTAATCAGCTGTATTGGGAATATAAAGGGTAAATTAAAAATACTTGATGATTTCGGCAGAACAATGAACATAGAAGATTTTATAATTGTACTTAATAACGAAAAAGGAGAAGAAATTTCGTATAGTACAGTAGATGAATATGGGAACTTTTATTTTTCTGGAATTTCCCCTGGGAATTATAAAATAAAATTAGATGACAACTTTATTTACTCAAATTCACTTGAGAATTGCGAAAACAATAGCGAATTGAGTGTTTGTATACCTTATGAATATAAAAAGTTTATTGATATAGATAATTTAGAGCTTATCTACAAGTCTCATTAGCGTGATTATAAGTCAATATTAAAATTTTGAGATAAACTTTCTAAAAATTCATAAGTCTAGAGCTTAATTTAAGGAATGTAATTTTAACTGAATTTCTCTTTTCCGTATTCATTTAGTACGCCGTCTAAATCTATAAGTATTTTTTTAGTAAACATTTAAGATAAAATCTCTAGAAATTCTTATTTGCACGCATGTAAAATTTAAAGCCATAATAGTATCAAAATTGCATGTATGTAAGATATTAAGTTAAAAAAAATAATATTAAGAATCTGCGAAAACAGAAAAAGTTAAGCAGAGAAGAATTATCTTTGGTTTTATGAGTTGATAATTTTTATGTTTGAAACTTGAAAAAGGATTATCAATTTTAAGGAATTCAAAAGGTGCTAAATCTGACTTTGGGGTTTGGATATTTTATTTTAGATCCAAAAATAATCTAAAACAAAACCTGCAATTTATCTATAGTAGTTTTTTGTTTTAATTAGTTATCTTTCTGTTAAAATTAAAATATGAATTGTTTTTTTAGAGATCAGCAGGAAGCTTTGTTTAAGGCAACAAAACCCTATCAATATGTAGGTGGAGAGTTTCTTTCTTATAACAAAAATTGGGACTCGGCAAGTATTCGTTTTGTATTTGTATTCCCTGACAAATACGAAATTGGTATTAGTAATTTAGGGGTTAGAATTATTTATGACAGAGTAAATTCCTACAAACGCAAAGTCATAAGTTCTGAGCAAAAAGAACAATATATTTTCCCCATGCTTGCAGACAGAGCTTACGCTCCGGAGCCGGATTTTAAGCCAGAGTATTTGTATGGAGTAGAATCCAAAAGAGCTCTAAAAGATTTTGACGGTGTTGGTTTCTCTCTACAATATGAGCTTTCTTATCCTACAGTTTTAAAAATGCTTGAGATGGGCGGAATTACGGTAAGAAATGATAAAAGACGAGATGATGAACCAATAGTTTTAGCAGGAGGCCCTTGTGCATTTAACCCGCTTCCATTGTCAGAATTTATTGATGTATTCTGTATAGGTGATGGCGAAGAAATGATGGTAGAAGTCTGCGAATCTTTGGAAAGAACAAAGGGTTTACCGAGAAAAGAACGCATAGAAGATTTATGCAGAATAAAGGGTTGTTGGAGTACTCAAGTGAATGATTCTGTCGAAAAACGCATTTCTCCTCTAACTTTGGAATTCACTCCGACATCTTATCCGATACCTTTTTCAAGCTCAGTTCACGATAGAGCGATAGTAGAAATTAGGCGTGGATGCGGAAGAATGTGTCGTTTCTGTCAGCCGGGACACGTCACTTTGCCTGTTAGAGAACGCTCAGCTGAGGATATTATAAAAATTACAAAAGAGCTTGTGAAAAATACGGGTTATGATGAATATTCACTTCTTTCGCTTTCTTCAAATGATTATTCAAATATAAAAGAAGTTATTAAAGAACTTGCGGTTGATTTTAATAAGAAAAAAGTTTCAGTATCTCTTCCAAGTCAAAGAATTGACGGATTTAACCTTGAACTTGCAAATTTAGTTCAATCTGTAAGAAAATCGGGAATGACGCTTGCTCCAGAAGCCGGAAGCCAAAGACTCAGAAATTTAATCAAGAAAAATATTTCAGAAGAGCAGATTATAAATGCGGCTCTTACTTTGTACGAAAATGGCTGGTCAAAGATTAAGTTCTATTTTATAGCAGGTCTTCCGACAGAAACTCTGGAAGATATGGATGAGATGGCAGAGCTTTTGAATAAAATTAAATACCGCTCTAAACTTATAAAACGAGAAAAAGGACTAAACCACGGGTTTGAAATAACTTGCACCTTGTCGATTTTCGTTCCGAAACCTTTTACGCCATTTCAGTGGTGCCCTCAAATGGATTTGGATGAAGTTAGCGAGCATATAAATTATTTAAAAGAAAAGACTAAACATATAAAAGGTTTGAAGATAAATTATCATGAAAAGTTTGTATCCCAGATTGAAGCTGTTTTGACGAGAGGGGATGCAAGCTTGTGTAAATATATTGAAGCATTGTACAAAAAGGGCTGCTATTTGGATGCTTGGGGCGAACATTTTGATAAAAATGTATGGAAAGAAACTGCAGAAGAATGCGGATTTTCTCTTGAAGAGTTGGCAAAACGTGAATTTGACTTAAACTCTCCACTTCCTTGGGATTTCATAAATGTAGGTTTAAACAAAGAATGGCTGCAAAAAGAATACAAGGAAGCCTTTTTACAGGGTTGCGAATTTAATCTGCAGCCGACTTGCGAAAATAAATGCGTGAATTGCGGAGTTTGTCCGTCTTTAAAAACACATAAAGTAATGGCAAAACCTTATAAAGCATCAGAAGAAGCTCAAAAAATAGTAACTGTAGAACATCAGGATCCATCCAGAGCACAAAGAGATCCTAATATTCAGATTTACAGATACAGGCTAAAAGTAACGAAAAAAGGATTATTAAGGTATTTTTCACATCTTGACTGGCAAAATACTTTCCATAAAGTTCTTGCACGGTGCGGTTTGAATATGGTTTATTCACTCGGATTTAATCCTACAATGAAGGTTTCAATGGGAATAGCGTTACCTTTGTTTGCCGAAAGTGAAGGCGAATTGGTTGATATAGAGATTTATGATAATTTAAATGAAGAAGAAATAAAAAAAATTATAAATCCAAATTTGCCTAAAGGAGCAGAAATTGTTGAAGTAAAGAGAATAGAACAGTTTGCAACGGCTGTAGATATTGAGGCTCAGTGGGCGGAATATCGCATAACTCCGTATTTTAAATCAAATTCTAACTCTCTTTACAATTTTGAAAAATTCCGCTATGATGTAGATAGGGTTTTGTCTGGTGATGAAGTTTTAATCACCAAGAAAAACAAGAAAGGTTTTGAAAAAACAACAGATTTTAAGAAATCTATCGGGACACATAGGTTTGAGAATGACAGTCTGTTTATAAGTCTAAAAACCGGTCAAGGATCTGACATACCGGCTTTAAGAGCAGATGATTTGATGAAGTTAATAAATCCGAATCAGGTATTTGATATAACAAGAGTCAGATTCTTGAATGAGAACCTCAACGAAATGTAGAGGTGTGGATGTACAAGGGTAGATAGAGCAAATAGGCTTTTAACCCCAAAGTAGAAAAGGATTAGAAAATATGAAAGATGCAGTAGCTAACAAAATAGTCATAGCTGAGCGTGATAATATTGCTGCAGTTATTGAGAATGGTAAAGTTGCCGAATTTTATGTTCATAGAGGTGAAATTATTCTGGGTGATGTGTACTTAGCGCAGGTTGAAAATATTTTACCTTCAATAGAAGCAGCATTCGTAAATGTTGGTTCTGATAAAATGGGATTTTTGCATGCTCAAGATGTTATGGGTAAAGGAGCTTTGCAAGATAAATTAAAACCGAAGCAAAAAATTGTAGTTCAGGTTGTAAAAGAACCTGTAGGGCATAAAGGCCCAAGAGTTACTACAGAAGTTTCGCTTCCTGGACGTTTTTTGGTGCTTATGCCAAATGAGCCGGGAATTAACGTAAGTAAGAAGATTACTTCTGCCAAAGAAAGAGCAAGATTAAAATCAATACTTAATTTGCTAAAACCTGTTGGAGTCGGAGTTATTGTAAGAACAGAGGCTGAGGGACAGAGTGAGTCTGATATTCAAGAAGATTTGGAAATTTTGCTTGAAAAATGGAATAATATTATAACTTCTGCTGAAAGTTTGACTCCTCCAAGTCTTTTATACAGAGACCAAGATTTGTTATATAGGGTTATAAGAGAAGCTTGTAATGAAGAAACTCAAGAAATTATTGTAGATACTGCTTTTGCACTAAACAGAGTTCAAAATATTCTTCAGAACTGGCACATGAATAAGAATATTAATGTGACTTTATATAAAGGCTCTGAACCTTTGTTAGTAGCAATGGATATTCACAAAGAAATCAAGGCTGCTCTTCAAATGAAGGTAAATTTACCTTCTGGCGGTTACTTGTTTATTCAAACAACAGAAGCTCTTACAGTAATTGATGTAAACAGCGGAAAGTTTACAAATTCTGCAACGCAGGATGAAACAATATTAAAGACTAATATAGAGGCTGTTCACGAAATAGCTCGTCAATTAAGACTTAGAAACATCGGCGGAATGATAATTATAGATTTTATTGATATGACTTCTCGTGTAGATAAGCTTGCAATGATGGAGGAGTTGGAGTTAGCGATAGAAGCGGATAAAGCTAAACCTCAAGTCGGTCAACTATCAGATTTAGGACTTGTAGAAATGACAAGACACCGTCAAGGACAGGCATTGAGTGAAATTTTTGCAAAACGTTGTCCTCATTGCCAAGGTAACGGTTATATTATGGAAGATCTTAAGTTTGCATCTCCTACAGCGGAAGGTGAATACAGAGCTAAGGCAGCAAAATTAAAACTTCCGATGAATAATAAAAAGAAATTTAATAATAACAACAATAATAACAAATTCAATAATAACAAGCCGGAGCTTAAGCAGGAAGAAGTTGTAGAGGTGGTACAGGAAGAAAAACTGGAAGCTGTAACTGAAAATCCTTCTGTAGTAGCACAAGCTGAGGTTGTTGAAATCAAAGAAGAAAAAGAAACAAAGAAAACAAAAGGCAGAGCAAGAAATAGCAGAAAGAAAATAAAAGAAGCTGATGTTTTGGCTGAAAATACAGCGCAAACTGTAATAAACGAAACTTCTGAAATTGTACCTATAATACCTCCAGAGGCTGAAATTAAAGCTCCTGATGAAAAAGTAGAAGTAAAAGAAACAATAGAGCCTGCGGAAGAAGTTAAAGCTGAAGTTGCAGTTGAAGAAAACAAAGACGAAAGTTCTGAGAAGAAACCTGCAAGGCGCAGCAGAAGACCAAATAGAAATTCACAAAAAAGAACAAGAAAGACTACAAAGAAGAATGCTGAAGAATAAAATATTCACACTAATATTAATGGTTTTGTTGGTATCTCCTGTAATTGCCGAGCCTGAAAATATTCAAAATACTGAGGGTTTAGCAAATATATCTCAGGAGATGCCGGTAGAACAATCAGAAAATGCGAAGGTAGAGGAGTCTTTGCCTCAGATACCCGAAGGTATTACTTATAAACAACCTGTAAGCAGAAAGCAGATGGCTAAGAAGTTTTTGCTGGCTATGGCAGGTGTTGGAATCTCTTCAATTCTTTTATTTGTGATACTAACATTGTACAACAAAGTTAGGGAGATTATGGGGATTTCAGGTGGTGATATTCCTGCTGATGAGGACAATTCTCTTGCAACCCCTGATAATCTTGGAGATGCTGTAAAAACTTTCTTGGATAAAACAAAGTGGGATAATTAATGTCAGCACGCAAATTTCAGTTCTATATAGTTCCGACTCCTATAGGGAATATAAAAGATATAACGCTAAGAGCAATAGAAGTTTTGAAAGAGGTAGATTTTATTGCTTGTGAAGATACTCGAACAACGCAAAAGCTTCTTAATCATTATGATATAAGAACAAAATGTATTTCTTACCATAAGTATAATGAAAGGGAAAGAGTCTCTTTTTTCTTAAACGAGTTAAGAGCGGGAAAAACTGTTGCACTTGTGTCTGATGCCGGTACCCCAATGATTTGCGACCCTGGTGGAGTAATAATAGAAGAGTTGCTTAAAAACGGTTTTAGTGTAACTTCCCTTCCGGGAGCCTGCGCTGTAACTACTTTTTTGTCATGTATTCCAAGGCAAAGTGAAGAGTTCACTTTTATCGGATTTATCCCAAGAAGTGAAAAACAAATAATAGACGTGGTGAAAAGGCATGCTGACGTCAATATGGTTTTTTATGATTCTCCTGAGCGAATATTAAAGACTCTCAATGTTATAAAATCTGTAAGGTTAAATGCTAAAGTGGCTTTGGCAAGAGAACTTTCTAAACTTTTTGAAGAAGTGGTTTGTGATAATATATCTTCCGTTATAAAACATTTTGACGGAGTAATAAAAGGTGAAATAGTTTGTATGGTTTATGCAGAAGAAAATTTTGAAGACTTGGAGTTGGATATTAAGATAAATGCTCTAAAGTCAAAGGGTTTTAAGGACAAAGAAGTTGCAATAATTCTATCTAGTTTGTTTGATTTTAACAAGAATGATGTTTATAAAAAATCCCTAGATTGTAAATAATTGTAAAAAAATAAAATAAAATCCTAAAGTTTTCCTTAAAAATGCCGATAAGAATAATACAAGGCAGATAGATTTATCGGAAAGGACAATAGGATATGTTAAAAAAGATTGCAACCCCCACAAATAATACATTTAGTGGAGTTGAATTTATATTAAGAGGGGCAAAAAAACGTAGGGCAATGGCAGTATCTAATGCAGTGACAATTAACTCTGAATCAGGAATTCAAGTTAAGCTGCAAGCTGTGAAGTAGGGTTATATATTTGACTAGTATTAAGAAATAAACGTCAAGTATAATATTTACCTACTCCCCTGTCTGTATTAAGATGGTTGAGAGTATAAAACTAATCCTGAAAATTTTTCAGGATTTTTATTTTGTTTGAAAAATAAAAAGTTTGTGATATTATATAGATGTAGCCGTGGAGACGTGGCCGAGTCGGCTGAAGGCGGCACCCTGCTAAGGTGTTATATGGGGCAACCTGTATCGTGGGTTCGAATCCCACCGTCTCCGAATTTAAAGCCCTTTGGGGGCTTTTTTGTTGCGAGAATTAAAATATGTTTGTATTTATTTGAGTAACTTGATTAGCTCAACTGGTGTGATTATTTTGGGCAATCGGCTTTTGGCGTGGGTTTGAAGGGTAGGAAGGAAGCAAACCATTTGACCCAGCAACCGGTCAAATTACTCTTTTGCCGGTCAGGGTAGATGTATAAAAAATAATTTAAATAGAAAATTTTAATAATTCAATATTTTAATCAAAATTTTTGTAATTCATAGATGTATTTTAGCATATATTAAAAGATGCGGTAAATCACAGATTTACCACATCCTACTTGCTGATAAAGCGTATTCAACAGATGTAACATATTTGACGACAAAAGCGGAGAGTTATTATTTATCTGTAGTAAAAGATTTAGGAAGTAAAGAAATAGTAGCATATAATGTTTCAACAAAACACAATT
>CALUVP010000053.1 GCA_944324215.1 Candidatus Gastranaerophilales bacterium
TTGATGTAGCATGACACAAAAACTTGAATACAGAAATCGGAGTTGCTTCCGTGTCTTTTAAAAATGGCAAAATCTTTTTATCTTTACCGTTCAAAAATTGTTTATATAATTTTGATTCACTTTTTAAGGCTTGAGAAAAACTTGCTTGAAAACTTAAATTGTATGAATTTATATTATCAATACTTGCATAATGTTGATAATTGATTTGCTTATCAGATATTTTTTTATCCTGATTAAAACTATTTCTCTTAATACTGCTAGTTAATCTAAAAGATACTGGATTTATAAACATGTTACTCCCCGATATAACATTCTTGATAACCCTGTGATATATTAAATCACAAATAATTACTATATACAATCTTATATCAATATTTATTTACAAACATTAACATGAAAATATTTAATAATAAAATTAAGCATACATGTTATACTAAATTTATGATAAATCTTGACGAAAAATATATGAGAATTTGCTTTGAGTTGGCTAAATGCGGCAAAAATAATGTTGCGCCCAATCCTATGGTTGGATGTGTTGTTTTGGATAGAAATGGAAATGTAGTATCAAAAGGGTACCATAAAAAATACGGTCAAAATCACGCAGAGCGCGACGCTTTGCTAAAGCTTAAAAATAATGAAGCAGAGGGAGGAACGCTGTACGTAAATCTCGAACCATGTTCGCATTATGGCAAAACTCCACCTTGTGTAGACTTAGTTATAGAACACAAACTCAAAAGGGTTGTTATCGGAATGAAAGATGTAAACCCAAAAGTGGACGGAATTTCTAAACTCGAAGCTGTCGGAATACAGGTTGATTTTATTTTAGAAAAAGAAGCCGAGTTTTTAAACCGCAGATTTATAAAAAACATGACCCAAAAACTTCCGTATGTTGTGCTCAAAACAGCTACCACAATGGACGGTAAAATCTCTACAAAAACAGGATCTTCTAAATGGATTACATCTGATAAATCCAGAGAACTTGTGTACAAAATGCGAAAAGATTTTGACTGCATTCTAACAAGTTCTAATACAGTAATAGCAGATAATCCTTCAATGAGCCAAACCAAATGGAGATGTGTATTAGACAAAAATCTTAGGACAGATAAAAGTTCGAAAATTTATACAAATCAAAATACCTATGTTGCCTCAAGCCAAAACACACCACTAAAAGATGGCAATTTAGATTTGAAAGCCGTTTTACAAGAACTTTTTAACAAAGGAATTTACTCTGTTTTCGTTGAATGTGGGGGAACGCTTGCAGGTGCTTTGCTTAAAGAAGGACTGATTGATGAAATCTATCAGTTTATAGCACCAAAAATCCTCAATGATAATAATGGACTAAGCTGTTTTAACGGTGAAAATATCACAGAAATAAACGACGCAAAAGAACTAAATATATACGAGGTTAAATACCTAAATCCTGATATTTTAATAAAAGCCAAGCTTAATTCATTTTAAAATCTTTTGCATATTCAGGGCGTTGGTTTGCATAATTACTAGATTGCTCTTCCGATTCAACCCTTCTTCTTTCAAGCTGAACTTGACCATTCTTAACAATTTCCTGAAGCTGACCTAAATTTTGCTCTAAATTAGTAAGAACCTGCTCTGCATATATATTAGCACCGTCTTTAATACGAGTAGCTTCATCAACGGCTTGGACTCTGATGTTTTCCGCCTCATCTAAAGCCTTACGCTTAATATCTTCACAGTCTGATATAACCTGCTCTTTAATTTTTTCTGCCTCTCTTTGAACAGCTCTCAATAAATCAGACTCGCTAAGAAGTCTATTTGCCTCTGCCTGAGCATCAGAAACAACTTTTTCAGCCTTTTGTTGAGCTTCATACTGCAACTCATCTTTACGTCTCAAAAGAGAGCGAGCTTCTTTAATCTCATCTGGCAATGCTGCATAAAGTTTATCCAAAATGTTTGTTACGGTATCCTTCTTTACAACCGAAAAACCTAACAAAGGAAAACCTTTGTTATCCAAAGCTTCTTCTAATTCATTCATTAAACCGTATATAACATCTTGTTGTGAATTCATCTTTTGCTCCATTACTTTATGATAGTCAACAAAATTGTACAACAAGTAGCAAACAAAAGTCAACGCATGGTTTTAGTGATGTTCTTCAAAAAGCTTTTCTATTGAATTTATGTCACGCTCAATACCCAAAATTATTGAACTAATGAGCTTATTTGCTTCTGTTATGTTTATCATACATAAGTTTTTATCAAGGAAAAATTTTCTTGCTAACAATTTTGTTAAAACACTATAACACAGAACTGAATTATATCGTTTTACATCGACTTTCGTTTTCAACATTTTTTTATATGAGTCCGGCAATTTTGCGTATACACAGCAAATTATATCATCTATTTTGCTTTTCTTTACAAGCCTAATATTTGCAAAAGAAAATGTAGAATCAAAGTTTATTACTTTTTGTAACTTTTTAAAATAATCTTTTATTGCATCAATTTCAACCATATTGCCAACCTCGTAATTTCATTATAAATTAATTTTCCTAAAATAACAATATATATGATAAAATACATTATATGAAAGATATAATTATTTCACCATCGATATTATCAGCGGACTTCGCTAATTTGGAAAAAGAAATTTGTTTGATTAAAGAAGCTGGAGCAAAATGGGTTCATGTTGATGTTATGGATGGACATTTTGTACCCAATATCACAATTGGAATACCTGTTGTAAAATCATTGAGGAAAGTTACTGATTTAATTTTGGACACTCATTTGATGATAGATAATCCTGAAAAATATATTGAGTCTTTTGCTAAAGCCGGCTCCGATATTCTAACTTTTCATTTTGAAGCTTGCAAAGATATCAGCCATGCGAAGAATATCATCTCGTTTATAAAAAGTTTTGATAAGAAAGCTGGAATTTCAATCAAGCCTACAACAAAAGCTGATGAAATTTTTCCAATATTAGATAAAGTTGATTTGGTTCTTGTAATGACTGTTGAACCCGGATTTGGCGGACAGGAATTTATGCACGATTGTGCAATGAAAATTCCTATCATTAAAAATAACGCACCTGATAATTTAATAATACAAGTAGATGGCGGAATTAATAACTTAACGTCTAAAGTTTGCACTTCTCTGGGTGCAAATTCTCTCGTTGCAGGAAGTTATATTTTTTCTAATAATGATTATAAAAAAGCTATACAAACTCTTTCTTAAAAGCTTCCTAAATCATCTTGTTTACTTATTCATTTTTTGACAGATACGTTTTAAAATATTTTTATGGAAAATATATTAGAAATAAGAAATTTAGATATTTTTTTTGACAAATTTCAAGCCTTATACAAGGTTAATTTAACTCTTTGTAAAGGAACAATGCACGCTCTTGTAGGCGAATCAGGATGTGGAAAAAGTCTTACGGCAATGTCTATTATGAGCTTAATACCTAAAGGTGCAAAGATAATAGGAGGACAAATATTTTTCCAAAATGAAAACCTTCTTGAATACAAAGAAAAAAGGATGAGAGAACTTAGAGGTAATAAAATTGCGCTCATTCCCCAAGATCCAATGACTTCTCTTAACCCTTTGTATACTATAGGGAATCAACTTGTAGAGTCAATAAGAGCTCATAATAAAGTTTCTGAACGACAAGCTTTAAGAAAGGCGAAAGAGGTAATGAATTTAGTAAGTATTCCTGATGTTGATAAGAAGCTAAATTTTTATCCTCACGAATTTTCAGGTGGCATGAAACAAAGAATTATTATAGCCATGGCTCTCGCCTGTCAAGCAGAATTGATTATTGCAGACGAACCAACTACAGCATTGGATGTTACTATTCAAAAACAAATTATGGATTTACTGGACGAAATTAAAAAAGAATTTGGAACGACTATTCTGTTAATTTCTCACGACCTTGCTCTTGTGAGTAACTATGCAGATCAAATATCAGTTATGTATTCCGGGCACATAGTTGAAGAAGCACCTGCAAAAGAGTTTTTTAGAAATCCTCTTCATCCGTATTCTATAGCTCTTTTAAATTCACTTCCCAAAAGAAATCCAAAACTTAAACTTAAAACAATTGAAGGTTCTCCTCCAAGTATTCAAGAACAAATAATGGGATGTCGATTTTATCCAAGATGTGATTATTGTAAATTGGATGTTTGTGATAAAAAAGAACCAGCATTGACAAAACGTAATTTTAATCACTATTCTGCCTGCTGGATTAAATAATAAATGTGGTTTTCTTTGTTATATAAGTCATAAACCTCCTTCATCCTCAATATAAGTTTTTAACTTATCCACATGCTCAACTTTCCTCAACTTTTGGATTGCAATATTTTCTATCTGCCTTATTCTCTCCTTAGAAAATCCTAAATCATTGCCAATTTGTTCTAAAGTTTTTGGCTCTTCGTTTCCAATCCCAAACCTCCTCGTCAAAATATCCCTCTCTCTTTTATCAAGCCTACTCAACAGCCGTTTCACGTCTTTGTGTCTTAAAAATTTTTGAGCACTACTTTCCGGTGAAGAATATGAAGTATCTTCTACATAATCCTGAATACATAAATCATCTGTTACAAATGTATCGAGGCTTATTGGTTCTTTTTTTAGAGCATTTTTTACTTCATTAATTTTTTTGCTATCTAATCCGGAAAGCCTTGAAATTGTTTCTTCATCTACTTCCATGTTTTCATCATAAGATGCAATACTGCAAGCCTTTTTATACTTCCTTATTTTTTCCAACATGTGAACAGGAATTCTTATTGTTCTTGAGTGATTGGAAATTGCTCTAATTATTGTTTGTTTTATCCACCAGGTTGCATAAGTCGAAAATTTAAAGTTCTTCCTGTAATCAAACTTCTCTGCTGCTTTTATTAATCCAAGAGAACCCTCCTGAACTAAGTCCATAAATAAAATACCTTGTCCAATATATTTTTTTGCAATACTTACAACAAGTCTTAAATTTGCCTGAATAAGTTCACGCTTCGCAATTTCGCGCTCTCTTGGACTGCCCTCTTGAATTTTGCGCCCCAGCTCAACTTCCTCACTTTTTGTCAACATTTTTTTACGACCTATTTCTTTTAAATACATTTGTAAAATATCATCGTTGTTTACAATAGTGCTGAATGTTTTGGGCAAACTTGATTCCATTTCAGTGTTATCTATATACTCAGCATTATTAAACGCTCTGCTCATCTTCTTCTCCTCTCTCAAGCTGTTCTATAATATAAGACGATACAAATTAAAAAAAGTTCCATATATATTTAAGTGTTATAATAATTAGTTATGAACTACGATGAAGCTATTAAATTAATAACAAGCAAAAACAATTTTTATATAGATTTGAGTTTGGATAGAATTACTGCTGCGCTTAATAAACTAGGTAATCCGCAAGATAATTTAAAATTCATACATGTAACAGGAACAAACGGAAAAGGCTCTGTTTGCACCATGCTTGAATCCATTTTGAGAACTGCAGGATATAAAACAGGACTCTACACCAGCCCGCATATTTGGGAATATACTGAAAGAATTAGAATAAATGGGGTTGATATTTCTAAATCTGATTTTGCAAAATACGCGGAAAAAATTATTAATCTTAACATTCATCTTACAGAATTCGAAATTCTCACAATCATAATGTTTTTGTATTTTCAAGATAAAAGCGTTGATATAGTAGTTTTAGAAACAGGTTTAGGCGGAAGATTTGACGCAACAAACGTTATTAGACAAAACTTATGTTCAATTATTACTCATATAGATTTAGATCATACCGAAAGACTTGGGGATACAAAAGATAAAATTGCGTTCGAAAAAGCAGGAATAATAAAACAAAGCTGTCCCGTAATAACTTCTGAAGGATATGAAGCTATTAGGGATAAGGCAGATGAGATGGATTCAATGTTTATTCTATCCGTACCTTATGTTAATCCAGAATTTATAGATGCACTTCCGCTTAAAGGAAATCATCAAATAGAGAATTTGGCACTTGTTATCACTGCTATAAATTATTTATTTAAAGAAATTGATGATAAAACTATAATAGAAGGCTTAAAAAATGTTAAAAATCCTTTCAGATATGAATATATAGAGGAAAAAAATTTAATAATAGACGCATCACACAATCCAAACGGAATCAAAGCATTAAGAGACAACTTGGATTGGTATTTTCCTAATCAAAAAAGAAGATTTGTATTTGGGTGTTTGAAAAACAAAGATTATGAAAAGATGATGAATATATTATTTAGAGAAGATGACGAAATTTATCTTAATGAATTTGAGTATCCGAATGCTGCAAGTTATAATGAACTTAGAGAAAAATGTCCTTATCCCGCAAAAAAATACACAAGTAAGGACATTTTAAGAAATGACAAATTAAATATAATATGCGGTTCTTTTTATATGATAGGAGAAATGTTATGGCTCAAATCTCTTCAAGTTTAGAAGACTATATTGAAGCAGTTTACAGCATTTACATTAACGAAAATAAGGTAAAAGCAGTAGATGTTGCAAGGAAATTAAATGTTTCAAGAGCTTCAGTAACAGAGGCTTTGCAAAGGTTGGAGCAGCTTGGATTAATAAATTACGGTTATTATGGTGTAATTTCTATTACAGATGAGGGTGTAAAAAAAGCCAAAGAAATTATAAAAAAACATGAAACACTTTCTGTTTTTTTTGAAAAGATTTTAAAAGTAGATCACGAACTCGCTGAAGAAACTGCTTGCAAAATTGAACATGTTATTGACAACAGTATTTTAGAAAAGCTTGAAAAACACATAGAAAGCCTTAAGATACAATAACCTCTCCCACAATTTTACCGGAAATTGTTTTTATTTTATTGTCAAAATCAATTTTTCCCCATCCCAATCTGTTAATCATTTCTAAAACAGCAAACCTTCTTGCATCCATTGAACAATCATTTATTTTAACAACAAAAGCATCTTTTATTTTTGTATTAAGTACGATACAAAGTCCGCCAGCACCGACTTTTGCTAAAATTCCCTCAGTTTTTTGGATAATTTCCGTATCTGTGCGATTTTCACCGCCATAAATATATGGATTTTTCAATATAGAATTAATAATTATGTCATATTTCAAAAGATTAATGTAACCGACAAGCATATTATAAAGAGGCATGCTTACAATCGGAACACCACATCCGTCAGTAGTTATAGGAAATTCTTTTGTCTTTATATCACAAAGTTCATATATTTTACCTATCACAGCCTGCTGCAAAGGATGATTTAATTCATAATAATTTTCAACATCCCAGTTATTAATTTTGCACAAGACGAGAAAACCCAAATGCTTACCTGAACAATTGTTATGAATTTGAGTCGGTTTTTCACCCTTTAAAAGCATTTTATCCTGCATTGTTCTTGATAAAGGAGAATGAATTCCGCATTTTAACATATTTTCAGTTATACCGAATTTTTTCATAATCCGATAAGCAACTTCTAAATGACATTCCTCACCAGAATGAGAGCCGCAGCATAAAGCCAATTCCTCCTCAGTTAAATCAGCATTACAATCTAAAAGCAAAGATGCTTGCAAAGGCTTCGCGCAAGAGCGCATATAATAAGGATAAGAATTAATTTCATCAGTTTTCTTAGAAAACTGCACAAATATCCCTTCGTGAAACTCTTCTATCAACCCGTCACGAATATAATCTACACGCATAAAACTTAAAACTCTTGAACTTCCGGCTCTTTTTCAGGCTCTTTATGTTCTTTTATGTAAGTGAGAATTGCATCAATTTTTTGACGCAAAATTTCGTTTTCTTCTTTTAATCTTGTATTCTCAACTCTAATATCATATTTTTCTTTTTCCATTGCAATAGACGGAATGTCATCAGGATTAAGCGAAAATCGCTTACCTGCTTCTTCTTTCATAAACATGATACTTTTGAAATCTTTTTCTGCAATAAATCCCATTTGAACCATAAGTTCAGCAATAAAAACGTGTTTACCGGATTCATTCATTTCTTGTTGCTTGTTTAAAACCTCATCAAGCTGCTCAATAGTCATCTTACCTGCACGAATAAAATATTCACCAGTTCTGTATTTACCTGCTATAAATCCGGCTGTAGCACTTATTAAATTTGGAGTTTCTTTAGAAAAGAAACCTGAAGTTTTACAAAACATAAAAGCTTTTGCAATTTCTTCCATTGTAAAATTACTCTCTATAGCAATTTCCACAAGAGACATTCCTTTTGCACAACAACTTAGGAAAGAATAAATAATTTCATCATACTTGGATTCTTTAGTTTTAAGCTCATTTTGACCTAATTCAGAGAGTGAAGGTCTGTAAATATGAAATAATTCACCTTCTTGAACATCTAAAAATTCGCTACTAAGATAATTCATTAAATCATTAGACAAATTAAGAAAAATAGTTTGTTTAATCCAAAGAGGAAATGCAAGCATTTTTTCCATATAATCTATAAATAAACTCTTAGACATGAAATATACCCTTCTTTTATATGATGAACATAAGAGCATTATATCATAATATGTTATAAGATAGAAGATGTAAAGGAAGCTTCACAATGGGTATGGATGGTTTATCGATAGCCAACACAGGTGTAGTAAAAGAATCAACCTCGGCAGAATACGCCAATAAAACAGAACAAGCTATCCAATCAGGCGCAATAAACGATTCACGCCAAGTACAGAGCTTGGGTATAAATCAGCGTGTTCGCCCCAAAGATGACGAAGAAGGCGGTTCAAAACACCAGTCTCAAAAACAACATCAACAAAACGAAAATCAAGAAGAAATTTTTGAAGATGGACTTGTTGATAATCCTGAAGAACAAATTGAAGTTTCTTCTGAGCCAGATATTCCAGAAGTTGAAGATATCGAAAATCCTAATAAAGATTTTTATGTTAAATTAAACGTAAAAGATGATATAATAGAATTATACGACAGTACAACAAACAAATTAATAGAAACAATATCCGGAAATGAACTTGGGGAATTAGTACAAAAACTAAATATGGCATCCGGAATATTTGTGAACAAGAAGGTGTAAATGCCTCCGAGAAATCCATACGAAAAATACATAAAACAATATCAGACAAGTAATATCACAACAGCAACTCCTGAAAAATTAATGATATTACTATTCGACGGCGCGTTGCAATTTTTGCAAAAAGCAAAAACTGCTATCATTGAAAATAATGTAAAGGAACGATCAGAAAACATTGATGGTGCCAGAAAAATTATACGTGAACTTATGAGAACAATTGACCTCGAAAATGGAAATGATGTATCTAAAAATCTTTTCAGACTATACAATAAAATGGTTATGAATTTAATAAAAGCCAACGTTCAACGTAATGTTGAAAAGGTTGATGAAGTTATTCAAGATATTACTAATATAAGATGGGGATTTCAAAAGGCAATAGATATTAAAAACGGTTTAATATCTGTAGAAGATGCAATGAAAGAGCTGCCACAAAATGAAATTCAACATCCGGCTCTAAAAGAGGATAATGATAATAATGCAGGATGAACAACAATTTGAACAATTATTACTACAGTATAACCAAATTAAAAATGGTTCTGAAGATATTTCTAGAATGATTGATAATGAAGATTTCGACAATGCCATTACTATGCTTAAAAATAGAGAAAAATTATTTTTAAATTGTAAATGTATTCAAAAATATCTCGAGCTTACCCCTGTTCAACAAAAAGAATTAGATAAACTTGTTGATGAAATAAGGGATTTAGAACTTAAAAATATAAAAAAATTAGAAAAAGGTAAAGAAGAAGTTCTTGCAGAACTTAAAAAAAGTCAAAAAACTCAAAAAATTCAACAAGCTTACGATTTTAATACCGATTCAAGCGGAAGTATTATAAACATTAAAGAATAATTTTTTCCCTTATATTTAAATATTCTTTCCCAAGAATTTCATTAGATACATTGACAATCTCTTGAGCAAGTTCCGAATAAACTTTTCTGGAAAAATGGTTTATACAAGTCGTATAATCCTCATCTGACTTTATAAAATCACTGAGCTCTATAATTCTGACATCTTTTTGTTTTGCAAATTCCCGAACTGCAGAATTTAAGATTTTGTGTCTTTCTGCCATATTTGCATACCCGTCTTGAACTTTCTCTGTCGGAATTTCACTTCCAAGAATTAACACTAACTTCGCACTCGGATTAAGGTTGTTTCTTATATATTCCAAGTTTTCTATAACAGTTTTTACCGGCGGATTGCCTGCAAAAATATAATCTTTTTTGAAATCTTTTAACATCAATAAATTTGGTGCCTTAGCCTCTTCAGGTAAAGGTGATAAAATCTTTTCCCAATTACTCTCATCTGTTATATCACAATCAGCATAACCAAAAACAACGTAGCTTCCATCATTTTTGTTAATATACAAACCGCTGTGAGTCACCGTTAAAAGGCTTAGAAAAATTATATTATATTTTGTATCAAAAAATTTTGTTTTAAATTCATCCTTATTAGGAAAAGGAAATCTATTTGAAATTTGATTAAGTTTCTCTTGAGAAAATTTGTGTGTTTGTTCAATAAACGCAGTATGTGTATGAGCTAAAATATAAACCAATTGCTTATTCCAATAAGGAAATTCCGTATCAATATTGCAGTCAGAATCTATATAACTCAATGTTGAATACAAATCACAAGGTCCTTTAAATAATATATTGATGTTATTATTTTTAGGAGTTTCCTTTGTTTTAACTTCCAATTCCTCAACAAGCTCTACCCAATCAACATTTCCGCTAAGCTCAGATGCTACTTCACCCTTTATTTCAATATCAGGTTTACCCAAATAAGAATAAACAAATTGTTCTATTCCCATATTCATAACCCTGCAGGAGAAAAGAAAATGAATAAGCTTTCCGGTAACAATATCCGTAACATAAAATCCGCAAATGCCGTAATTACCGAATTTATCTTCTGCAATTACGTAAGCTGCATTGTTGTTTCTGATTGTTTTTTCCAGATCCTCATCACGAAATTTCGTAAAATTTAATTGATTAGTTCTCAAAATAAGCTTCTTAATTCTATCAATATTATTTAAACAATCTGTTTTAATACAAATTTTAATTCCGCTTGAGCGCAAAAACTCTTCATTAGAAAAACTTTTAGATTTTTCTTTAACTTTTTCTTCAAGAAGTTTGTACTGCTTAAGCCTTGTATATTCAAAGTCATAATCATTTACCAGATAAAGTTCTTCGGACATCTTTTTTATGTTATCAGGAGTTGCAGTCATAATTTTGGGACAATAAAACATAGCCTCATTAAGATTAGAAATATTATCATCAATAAAAATGACGTTTTCTTCTCTTAAATTCATTTCAGAAACAATTCCCTTAATCCTTTCACCCTTAGGGGAAAAATTAATTGAAGGAAACACAAACAAATCCCAAATATTTTTAAAACCACTATTCACAAACTTTTCTTTAACTTTTTGAAAATCATTTTTTGAACAAATAGAATTCATAATTCCCTTTGTAGTCAATTCTTGAATAAAATTAATTGTCTCAAGTTCAAAAATTACATTACCCTCTTCCAGAGATCCTTTCCAAAAAGTATCATCCAAATCCCAAATAATTAATTTTGTTTTAGTTATATCGTAATTTTTCATTCTGATTGATTTGTTGTAACACTACATACGTTAGTATCTTGAAGATACTTATTCCAAGCTTTTGAGACAGGATTATTTTGTGCAGTATCAAAACTTGAAAAATCAACTTTCTCATTTGAATATCCCTGCAATAGCTCATAAGCCTCTATTACTGAAGCCAATTCACTAATTTGAGCTTGAGAAAACCTGCAAACTATGCTAGATTGAAAATTCATAAAGGTTACATTCTCACGATAAACACATTTACCATTATCCCAACCTGAAATATCTTTGTATGAATCTACGTTCATATTAAAAATATTTACGTTATCATTACTGCTATATTTAGAACAATTCTTAAGAGCAGTCGTAAATTCATCACCTTTTGCAAATACAAAAATACAAGTAGGGATAAGAAATACCGATAATACTAAAATTTTTTTTAGCATACTCAAACCTACTTATTCAAAGCAGCTTTTAGCCTTGCAAGAGACCTTGCAAGTGCAGCTTGAGCTCTATCTGCATTAATTTTTGCACTCACATCGGCCAATCTTGCTTCTGCTCTGTCTTTAGCGGCATTGGCTCTGGTTACGTCGATATCGCATCCGTCTTCGCACACATCTGTAAGAATAGTTGCAACATTGTCTTTGAATTGAAACACGCCGCCCATAGTTGCAAAATATTTGTATTTTTCACCCATTTTCACCTTGGTTACACCAATTGCAAGCGCAGTAGTTAGCGGAATATGGTCTTTTAAAATACCCATCTGACCACTTGTAGTTTGAATTACAAGCTCATCAACTTCACCTTCAAAAACAATTCTTTCGTGTGTAATTATTTTTAATTTCATTTTTTATACCATTTTACAAGTACGCACCATACAACCACTAAATAACTATTTTTCATCTATTTACTGCGTACAGAGAAAACAGATGAATTAATAGTTTTATTCTAATGTTTTGGCTTTTTCAACAGCTTCTTCTATTGTACCAACCATGTAGAAAGCTTGTTCAGGCAAATCATCGTGTTTACCTTCAATAATTTCTTTAAAGCCTTTTATTGTATCTTCCAATTTTACGTATTTACCGGAAATACCTGAGAATTGTTCTGCAACAAAGAATGGTTGAGACAAGAATCTTTGAATCTTTCTTGCTCTGTTAACAGTTTCTTTATCTTCATCAGATAATTCATCCATACCAAGAATTGCGATAATATCTTGCAATTCCTTATATTTTTGAAGAATTTCAAGCACTTTTCTTGTAACTTCATAATGTTCTTTACCGATAATATTAGGATCCAGAACTCTTGAGCTTGAAGCAAGCGGATCAACAGCCGGATAAATACCTAAAGATGCAATTTGTCTTGAAAGAACTGTTGAAGCATCCAAGTGAGAGAATGTAGTAGCAGGAGCTGGGTCTGTTAAGTCATCTGCCGGTACATAAATTGCTTGAACTGAAGTTATTGAACCGTCTTTTGTTGAAGTAATACGTTCTTGTAATTCACCCATTTCAGTTGCAAGTGTAGGTTGATAACCTACAGCAGAAGGCATACGGCCTAAAAGTGCCGATACTTCGGAACCTGCCTGAGTAAATCTGAAAATGTTATCAATAAATAAAAGTACATCCTGTTTAGAAAAATCTCTAAAGTATTCTGCAGCAGTAAGAGCAGAAAGTCCTACTCTCATTCTTGCTCCAGGCGGCTCGTTCATCTGACCGTAAATCAGACCTACTTTGTCAAGAACTCCACTTTCTTTAAATTCATTCCAAAGGTCATTACCTTCCCTTGTTCTTTCACCAACACCGCCAAACACTGATACACCGTTGTGTGCCATTGCGATATTGTGAATTAATTCTTGAATAAGAACGGTTTTACCAACACCTGCACCACCAAACAGACCAACTTTTCCACCCTTTTGATAAGGTTGAAGAAGGTCAATTGCCTTAATACCTGTCTCAAGAATTTCTATATCCGTATTTTGTTCTATAAGAGAAGGTGATTCTCTGTGAATTGGTAAGTAATCATTAGTTTCTATAGGACCTGCATTATCTACAGGTTCACCAATTACATTTAGAATTCTTCCTAAAATTGGCTTACCAACAGGAATTTTAATAGGTTCTCCGGTATTTTCTACCTTCATACCTCTTTTTAAACCGTCAGTTGATGCCATTGCTACTGTTCTTACTCTATTTGAACCCAACATTTGTTGAACTTCGGCAACGATATATGAACCGTCTTCTCTATATATTTTTAAAGCATTGTATATCTCAGGTAGTTCGCCTTGTGCAAATTCTACGTCAATTACAGGTCCGATAATCTGTGTAATCAAACCTTCATTCTTGTTCAATGTTTCCATTTGCCACACCTCATCTCTCTTATTTATTATGTTAAGATTATAACATAAAATTTTAATTTACAATGCATCAAATAGTTTATATATCAGCAGGAACTTTATTTTTTTTCAGCATCTCCATCACTGGCTCTAAAAACTTTTCTTCATTTTCAAACTGATTTTTTAGAGAATAGTATGCAATTTCGACCAATTCTTTGCAAATACCTGAAATCGGGAATTTTCTAAGCTTTGAATTTATCGCATATCTTGCAACATTATATCTTAGCTCATTAATTTCATTATAAGAATACTTTACAAGCATACTATTTACCTCATCCAGAGCAGATGGATTATACATAATTCCTTTATACAGGGCAGGAATTGAATATTCTAAACCATCGCCAACACAGTCGTGATTACGTATTTCTATAAAGTTTCTAAGTCGAACTTCCGGAAAATAAAGATTTGAATGTAATTGCCAATCTTCAATTTCAGCTTCAAATCTTTCAAAACCTTTTTCCATAAATTGCCGGAATGTTAATCTTCCGTTCACATTAACAGTTCTGTTATCTCTGTTTATAAAAATCATTGGAGTATCGAGAAGCCTTTCTACATAATCTCGAAAACTCATTCCGTCTTGAAATTTTGTTGCAAAACCGCATCTTTCATTATCTGTATTGAGCCAAGACAAAGCCCTAAAAGATTTATAACCGGTATCCACTCCGCCTCTGTAACGCGAATTTGCAAACATTGCTGTTGAAAATGGCATCATCAAATTTACTATTCTAAATTTTTTCATAGCATCTTCTTCAGATTTGTAATCAATACCAACCTGAATTCCGGCAGTTTCTCTCATCATTACGTCAGACAAAATTCCCCATAAATAATTTGCCATTAAATGATATCTTCTTTTAGGAATAAGTTTTATATTTTTGTATGTAGTAGTCGGAGAAACGCCCTTATTTATAAGTTTTATACCAAATTCATCCAAAATAGGTTGCAAATTATTATCAATTTCCTCTACACGTTTTTTTAAATCCCTAATAAATTCCTGAGGTTCAAGACTTAATTCTATTTGACAACCAGGTTCTAAAGTGATTGTGTCGTGAATTTTTTTAAGCCCTATTATATTAATATCGTCTAAGATATAATCCCAGTTATCATTCTTTGCAAATTCTCTTAACAATTCACAAATTCCATAATCACCACTATATGGAGCAACTTGATTTGTAACTTTCACAATTGGAATACGCTCATATTCCATACCAATAGATTGGGTTGTTTTGCAACCAAGTATAAATTCTTCTAAAAGCTGGTTGTATTCTAAATGTTCCTTTGGTTTTGCGTCACAATAACTCACGTTTCTCTCCTTTCCCTATTATATCTTAAACAAGACTTTATAATTTTAGTGGAGATTATAAGTTTTAACATTTCCCTGTTTGTACTATTATAAATACCATGGTGGATTATTTTGAACGAGCTAAATATTTTAGAACTAAAAAAAGACTGGGTCAGAATTTTTTAATAAATCCTGATGTGATTTCAGATATTATTGATTTTGCAGATATAACAGAGGATGATGTTATTCTGGAAATCGGACCCGGAGTAGGTTTTGTTACAGAACAATTGGTTAAGTATGCCAAAAAAGTTATTGCAGTAGAACTGGATGAAGAAGCTATTAAAGAACTTGGAAAATTGGAATGCGATAATTTAGAAATTATTCATAATGATATTTTAAAAACAAATTTATCTGATTTAACAGATGAAAAAATAAAAGTTGTTGCAAATATTCCATACTATATAACTTCTCCGATTATCGCTCATCTTTTGGGTGAAATCGACGATTTGGAGAATGCTAACAGAAACAAAATTGTTGATATAATTCTTATGGTTCAGGAAGAAGTTGCAAGAAGAATTATTGCTACAGAAAAAAGTCCTGCCAAACAATACGGATTACTTTCAATTCTTTCACAGTTTTGGGCAGATTGTTCTATTTTAAGATTAGTAGGCAGAAAATCTTTCTACCCTGCGCCAAAAGTTAATTCGGCTCTTGTATCTTTAAAAGTCCGAAAAGAACCGTTAATTAAGCTTGATGATTACAAACATTTTAGAAGAACAATCAAAGCGGCTTTTTCACAAAGAAGAAAAACCCTTAAAAATTGCTTAACAGGAGCAGGTTTCGATAGAGAAAAAGTATCAAAAGTTATTCAGGATTTGGGATTTGACGAAAGTATTCGCGGTGAAAAACTCTCTATTGAACAACTCGGAAAATTATCCGAAAAACTTTTTAGTTAACACTATTACTTATCTGGAATATATTTAAGCAAATCATTAGTGTTACAATCCAGTACATTACAAAGCTTATTCAATGTTTCAAATTCTATACCTGATGTTTTATCATGATAGAGAGAATATACAGTATTATAAGCTATACCTGCAAGCTTTGCGGTTTCGGCTATTGTCATTCTTCGCATCCCTATGTATAAAGAAACATTGTTTTTTATCATAAGAATATTGTAAAAGGATTTTACAATTTAGTTGACATTTTTCTGTATACTGAGTAATATATCTCTATAATAAATGAATTTCGAAACAAAATTTTACAATTCACATTTTTACATATTAACATATGAAAACATTTAAGCTAAACATGAATGAAATAACTCAATTTATTAAAAGAAAATCTATAGAAATATCTACTAATAGAATACTTGAAATACATAATAATAAATTGGTTATAAATAGTGATGGAATTTTATATGATGTATTTTCAACTGACATACATTTTGAAGAATGCAACTATAATGATAGATTTAAGATAAATTTTATACAAAATCTTATTTGTGAACATTTGAATTTAGAACCCCACAATGTAATATTTACAAGCAAAAATAAACAAGAGTATTTATTCGACATTAAATTTAACTATAAAATAATTTGGAATATAATCGTATGCGAAGGTTCTACTGCTATTAATAATACTAAATTCACATACGATGAATTTAAGGATATTTCCTCAAAAAAAACAAATATCGGATTATATAGAAAATTAGGAAATTCTGCTTACTATTTTAGATGGTATGAAGAAATTTAAAATTAAATACATTAATTATATTTCTTTTATGCGATAATGAATGAATGAGATATATTGCAATAACAGACATTCACGGAGAATTAGCAAAACTTGAAAATGTTCTTTCCAAGATAGATACCAGACCTGATGATGTCTTTGTTTTTATGGGAGATTACATCGATAGAGGTCCAGATTCTAAAGGCGTTGTAAATAGAATTATCGAGCAAAGCAACACTAACAAATGTATTTATCTGATAGGCTCACACGAATACGCTCTTTTGCATTCGGATGAAGATTATTACAGATACCTGTTTGAAAATTACGGCGGACCTGCTACGGTTAGAAGTTATGGAAGCTTTCAAAATATTTTCAAAACTCACGGAGAATTTTTTAAAAGCCTAAAATTTTATTACCTGACAGACAAATACCTTTTTGTGCATGCTGGAATTAATCCTGATTATCCGCTTGAAGAGCAACAAGAAGAGGATTTGGTTTATATAAGAGGAAAATTTATTTATTCAAAACATAAACTTCCGCAAAAAATCATTTTCGGACATACAGAATTTGACGAACCGTACATAGATGAAGGGAAAATCTGCATCGACCTTGGATGCGGCAAATACCCAAATGCCCATCTTTGCGCACTTATTCTTAACGAAGACGGCTCAGAAGAGTTCGTTTATTCTGATTAAGTTTAAATACTCTTAAATTTAACCAAATCTTGTTTTCTCATTCTGACATTTTGAGGAGTAATTTCTACTAACTCATCATCACCAATGTATTCCAAACAATCCTCAAGAGATAATTCCTTATGAGCTTGCAAAGTTACCATAACATCAGCAGTTGCACTTCTCATATTGGTTAACTTTTTAGTCTTACAAATATTTACAACGATATCTTGAGGTCTATTGCCTTCACCAATTATCATTCCTCTATAAACTTTTGTTTTAGGAGTAACAAAGAATACGCCTCTGTCCTCAAATTGAGCCAAAGCGTATGGAATTGCTTCACCTTGTTCGTGAGCCAAAATTGATCCGCTTCTTTGTTTAGGAATATCACCCGCATAAGGTTTGTATTCATCAAACGTATGGTACATAATACCTTCACCTCGAGTCATACGGATAAATTCTGATCTGAAACCGATTAAACCTCTTGCTGGAATAGAAAATTTCATACTGGTTCTGTTACCAGTATTTTGCATCTCAAGCATAGTAGCTTTTCTGCCTGAAAGTCTATCAATACAAGAACCTGCGTATTCTTCAGGAACATCTACAAGAAGATTTTCAAACGGTTCATACTGCTCGCCGTT
>CALUVP010000054.1 GCA_944324215.1 Candidatus Gastranaerophilales bacterium
TCCCCCATAGTAAGAGCTTCTGTTTGGTCATGAGTTACATATATAAAGGTTGTTTGCAATTTTTCATGTAAACGCTTAATCTCAGAACGCATTTGAACTCTTAAATTGGCATCCAAATTTGATAAAGGCTCATCCATGAGAAAGACCTTAGGATTTCTAACAATAGCTCTGCCCAGAGCAACTCTTTGTCTCTGCCCGCCGGAAAGCTGTCTTGGTTTTCTATCTAAAAGCGTATCCAAATTAAGGGAGTTGGCAACTTCTCTAACTTTTCTATCAATATCACTTTTGGAGAATTTTCTCATTTTTAAGCCAAATGCTATATTATCATAAACGCTCATGTGCGGGTATAGTGCATAGCTTTGAAAAACAAAAGCAATATCCCTATCTTTTGGATTAACATTGTTTACTAGTTTTTTATCTATCAAAATTTCACCCGACGTAACATCTTCAAGCCCGGCTATCAAACGCAATATGGTAGATTTACCACAGCCTGAGGAACCAACTAGGACGATAAATTCCTTATCCTTAATCTCCAAATCAATATTATCAATTACGTTAGTTTTGCCATCATAGCTTTTTACTAAATTCTTCAGTATCACATTACTCATATATTTACTAGTATAACTTCTCCTCTTACTGCTTAATTAGGAATTAAAACATTGAATGTCGTGTTTTTAAGAATTTTAGTTTCGACCCAGACCAGCCCATTTAAGGATTTAACAAAATTTTTTACGCTTGCAAGAACAATTGCTCTTAAAACATTTTTTCTGTTTGCTGAATTTACAATTTTGTACGGTTCGAATATACAATCTAAATCACTCTCTGATAATAATAAAGTATCACTTAGAAACGAGATCAAAGTATAATTACCAGCCAATAATCCTTTTGAAACAACAAATTCATCACTTGGAGTAGACAGAGTTATATTAATTTCACCCATATCCACTGATTTTAAAATAACTTCTAAAATATCTTGAATTATAAACTTTACAATTTCTTCATCACTGGAGATAGTTTTAACAAAATTCTCATCATGTTCAACTTTTATTGCAACTTCTTTTTCTTTAAACAGTTGTTCATTATACCTTACCACAGAATTTACTAGCCCCAAAATATCAAAGACTCTTTTTTCTGGAGTTGTGTCAGAAGATTCTGTTTTTGATAATTCCAGCAATTTAGCAATAAAGTACATTAATTCTACAGAGTTTTTGTTAATTATTTTTATGTATTTTTCTTGTTGAGGATTCATATCTCCACCCAAACCATCGGCCATTGCTTGTGAAAAACCTACTATGGATTGTATTGGAGATTTTAAGTCATTACTCAATTTTAGCAAAAATTGATTTTTGTCCCTATTGAGCACTTCTTCATCTTTCTTAGAATGTTCCTCAAATTTATTTACAGCATCTCTAAAATCAAGAACATAACCCGTTTCAATTTCTTTTACTGTCATATCAAAATAAGCTTCTTTTCCCACAAATTTAGTTATTACAGGTTTATGCAACGATATAGAGTTATTAATAAGATTTAAGGGATTTTCTATGAAATCAGAAATATTAGATGTTAACAAGTGCATTTTTGAAGTTTCGAAAATTTCAGCAGCAGCATCATTAACCCACTCAATTTTTCCTTCTTTATTACATAAAATTAAAGCATCAGGAAGAGCCTTCTCTACGTCTATTGAACTTGTTCTAAATAAAATCTTTTTTATATCCATAATTCATTAATCCTTTGAGAGTATTTTATCACAAATACTATTAAAAAAAGATTAACTTTATTAAGTTTTGTAATTTTTTGTATTAATATAAAAACATAAAGAAATATGAAGGATAAAATATGAAATACAAAGACTATTATGAAATATTGGGTGTAAGTAGAGATGCAGATACTGCAGCAATCAAATCTGCATATCGTAAGTTAGCAAGAAAGTATCATCCAGATGTAAACAAAACAAAAGAAGCAGAAGAAAAATTTAAAGATATAAACGAAGCTTATGAAGTATTGTCAGATAAAGCTAAGCGTCAAAGATATGATAGTTTAGGCGCAAATTGGCAGGGTGGTGCCGATTATACACCTCCTCCTGGATTTGAAAATTTCAGTTTTAATTTCAATCAAGGTGGTACGCAAAACTTTGATTTCAATGGGAGTGGATTTTCTGACTTTTTTAGTTCACTATTTGGTGACATGATGGGCAATATGAGTTCACAAACAGGCAGTAGGACATATGGAGGTTTCGATTTTACTCAAAATGCCCGTTCTACAAGACAAAGAAGAGCTGCACAACCTAAAACAGAGGATTTAGATATTACAAAAAACCTCAATGTAACGGCAAAGGAAATCTTTGAGGGTAAACCTATATCAGTAACATTCAGCGAGATGGAAAAGTGTAATCAATGCCATGGAAATGGATATTGTTCAAATTGTGGCGGTACAGGAATTGTATCACATCAAAGAACTGTAAAAGTAAAACTTCCAAAAGGTATAACTGAAGGAAAGAAAGTTCGACTTAAAGGCGAAGGAAAAACTGATGCTTATGGCAATAAAGGAAATTTGTATTTAGTCGTACATTTCAAAGATTCAGAATACGAATTTGATGGTGATAATTTAATAAAAGAAGTTGAAGTTACACCTCCAGAAGCAGTTTTAGGGTGTTCAAAGGAAATCACAACCTTACATGGCAAAATTAATATAAAAATTCCTGCTGGGGTCTCAAGCGGACAATCATTAAGATTAAAACAAATGGGATTACCTAAAACAAGTGGGTATGGTGACTTAAATGCTAAAATTAAAATAGTTATCTCCAAAAATTTATCAAAAGAAGTTATAGAATTATATAAACAAATCCAAAAACTAAGTTAATAAAAAAAACACTTTGAAGATATCGAAAATAGTTTTTAATATTTTCTTGACATAATAAACATTTACAAAGAAAATAATGTATAGCAGTTGGAGAGAAAATATGACTAAACAAACTTTCTTACATGATAAACACATTACACTTGGTGCAAGAATGGTTGATTTCGCAGGTTGGGATATGCCTGTTCAATACTCTTCTATAATAGAAGAACATAAGACTGTAAGAGAAAATGTTGGATTGTTTGATGTTTCACACATGGGGGAAATTATAGTACAAGGAGAAGATGCACTTCCTTTATTAAACAAACTGGTACCTCAAGATTTAAAAAAGCTTGTAGACTTAAAGGCAATTTATTGTCAGCTTACAAACAAAAAGGGTGGAATTATTGATGATTTGATAATCTACAAGCTGGGAAAGGATAAATATCTAATTATAGCAAACGCTTCTCGAATAGATGAAGATTTGAATTGGATGGTCAGAAACAAGCTAGGCTTTAATGTTGATATTATTAATGAATCACACAATTATTCACTATTGGCTGTACAAGGGCCTAAGGCCTGCAGTTTAATACAAAAGCTGGGTATAGACGAATTGCCGCATTTCTTTACGATAAAAAGAGGTGCTCTATTCAATATAAATTTATGGATATCAAGAACAGGATACACAGGAGAGGACGGGGTTGAAATACTTGTAAGAAATGAATTCTCTGAATATTTGTGGGAAAAATTGTTAGAATCCGGTAAAGAATATTGTATTAAGCCAATTGGATTAGGAGCGAGAGACACTTTGCGCCTAGAAGCAGCTTTACACCTATATGGAAATGATTTGGATGAAAATACAACACCAGTGGAAGCTGGCCTAGCTTGGTCTGTTCCGCAGAATAAACAGGAAGATTACAATGGAAAAAAATATATACTGGACCAACTTGAACACGGAGTACAAAAAAAATTAATTGGTTTAAGAATGCTTGATAAAAATATTGCAAGACATGGTTATGAGGTATATTATAATAACAAGAAAATAGGTATAATAACCAGTGGCGGAATTTCACCAATAAGAGGCGATAATATTGCTTTAGCATACATAAAGAATCTTGACAATTTAACTGTAGGCTCTACAATTCAAGTAAAGATAAGAGAAAAGTTACACAATGCAGAAATAGTAAAAAGGCCTTTTGTAAAGAAAAATAATAAGGGATAAATAGCAATAAAGGAGACAATTTGAATGAACGAAAGTATGTTATGCACAAAAACACACGAATATCTTCTTGAACAAGACGGGAAATATGAAATAGGAATAACGGATTATGCTATTCAACAACTTGGTGATATTGTGTTTATTGAGCTTCCGGAAGTGGGAACAGAATTTACCAAGAATGAAGCTTTTGCGACAATTGAATCTGTAAAAGCAGCTTCTGAGATATATATGCCAATATCTGGAAAAGTTGTTGAAGTTAATGAACAGATAGTAAACACTCCCGAATTATTAAATGATGATACCTTTGAGGACAAATGGTTCATCAAAATTGAATCTTCTGCAGATCAAGTTGAATTTGCAGATTTACTGGACTACTCAGACTATAAAGAAGAAATTGAATAATGAATAAATTTTTAGCACATAGCAATAACATTAGAGATGAAATGCTTAAAACCATTTCAAAGGCCTCATTAGAAGATTTATTTACACAAATACCTATAAAATGTAAAAATTTTTCTATGAATAAACCTATTACTGAGCTTGAAGCACAATTACAAATTAGGAAGCTCGCAGAGCAAAATAAAACAAAATATGCTAAGTTCATAGGAGGAGGCGTCTATAACAAATTTATACCTGCATGTATAAGTTATGTTACACAGCGTTTTGAATTTTTAACAGCTTATACTCCATACCAACCTGAAATTTCGCAGGGAACGTTGCAGGCTATTTATGAATATCAAACAATGATTTCACGCATAACAGGCATGGATGTAGCAAATGCATCAATGTATGATGCCGCTTCTGCTTGTGCAGAGGCTGTATTAATGGCTCATAGAATTAGCAAAGGTAAAAAGAATAAAGTTCTAATATCAAATAAGTTGAATCCTGAATATAGTGAAGTTATAAAGACATATTGCTGGGCACAAAATATAGAAATTAATTGGTTTGAAGATATACCAGATAATCTAGAAGAGTATTTTGCGGTGCTTATTCAATACCCTGATTATTTTGGAGAAATCTCAGAAATATATAAGATAAATACAACATTGATCGTATGTGCAAATTTATCGGCACTTGCCATTATTAAGCCTCCGATAGAAGCAGATATTGTGGTGGGAGATATCCAACCTCTTGGGATACCAATGAATTTTGGAGGACCACATGCTGGATATATGGCTTGTAAAGAAGCTTTTTTGAGACAATTACCAGGAAGATTGGTAGGAAGAACAATAGATAGCGATGGCAAACAAGCATTTACATTAACAATCCAAACAAGAGAACAGCATATAAAAAGAGAAAAGGCTACAAGTAATATTTGTTCAAATCAATCATTGATTGCGCTTGCAGCAACATTATACTTAAGTTTATTAGGCGAGCAAGGTTTTAGACAAACTTCTATAATTTCTGCAAATTTAGCTCATGCCTTATCAAATATGCTTAGAGGTAAAGGTATTAGAACTCTAAATAAAAACTTCTTCAATGAATTTGTAATAGAAGTCAATAATTCAGACAAGTTCTTGGAGCAACTAAAAAATGCCGGAATCCTTGGGGGGATAAGACTCGACGAGAAACATATTCTCGTATGTACTACAGAAATGAATTCAGAAGAAGAAATTGTAAATTATATTGAAGCTATCTAATTATGATGGTTTCTTTTTGCTATAATAGATAAAAAGTATATTTTAGGAGTATGAATGGAAAGATTTGTTGGGATTATAGGCATTTTTGCAATTTTCTTAATTGTATACTTGATGTCAAATAATAAAAAAGCTATAAATTATAAAACAATAATTACTGGTTTCATTTTACAAATATTGTTAGCTATTTTTATATTTAAAGTCCCAATAGGCGAAAAAATATTTCTTTTGATTGGTGATTTTATAAAAAAAATACTTGATTTTGCGACTGAAGGAGGATTATTTGTATTTGGTCCACTACTTAATAAAACAAAGTTGAGTGAATTATTCGGTACAGGAAGTAGTATTTTTGCAGTTCAATTAATATGCACTAACATTTTTATGATGGTTCTTGTTAATATTTTATATTATTATGGAATTATGCAAAGAGTTGTTGCAGCTTTAGGTAAAGCAATGAACAAGATTATGCATGTTTCAGGAGCAGAAGCTCTATCAAATGTTGCTAGTTCTTTTGTAGGACAAATTCTTGCTCAAATTATGATAAAGCCTTATTTGGAAAAGCTTACTCGTTCGGAACTTCTTGCCTCAATGTCTGGTAGTATGGCTTGTATTTCCGGAGCTATTATGCCAATTTACATTGGTATGGGCATTCCTGCTCATTATATTCTTGCGTCATCTGTTATGGCAGCACCAGGTGCTTTAATTTTGGCTAAAATTATGTATCCAGAAACAGGTGAACCTGAAACTCGAGATAATATAAGAATTTCAAAGAGAAGAACTTTTGCTAACGTCTTTGAGGCGATATCTAATGGAGCTTCCGAAGGTATGAAAGTCGCTATTAATGTTACAGCTATGATTTTGGCATTAGTAGCTTTAGTTGCCTTTATTGATTGGCTACTTGGACTTAGTGGACTATTTTTGTATAAATTCTGCCCGGGATGTTCTCACTTTGCATTTCTTTCTCATCTTTCTTTGAAGTTCATTTTGGGAAAAATATTTGCAATGTTCGCAATTATTATTGGAGTACCACTAAAAGATGCCTCTATTGTAGGAGCACTTATGGGTACCAAACTTGTTCTTAATGAAATGGTTGCTTATGTTAATCTTTCACAAATAGCACATTCACTTACCCCTAAGAGCTTTATGCTAGCAAGTTTTGCATTATGTAGTTTTGGGAATTTCGGCTCTATTGCCATACAAATCGGAGGAATTGGAGAACTTGCTCCCAATCAAAAGAAAAATCTAGCAAGATTGGGACTACGAGCTCTTATTTGTGGTACACTTAGTTGTTATCTATCAGCCGCAATTGTGGGTGTCATTATGTGACACAACTTCATCCTCTATTGACTCACACAAACCTTTTGTTATAGATAGTTTTTCCGATATTAATGTCAGCATATTTATACATTTGTTTCTTTCATCGCTTATATTAAGAGATATATCGCGTGATGAATTGTAATATTGCCCACTTATTTCTTTATTTAAAAAATAATTGTGTGTTATCACTATTACTGTATTTATTGAATCTAGCTCATTATATAATTTCTGACAAAAATTTAGCAAGTTTGCTATATGGTTATTACCCATCATAAGCCCTCCATATTATTAAATTTTTTATACTTCCTATTTATAATATTTAGTATAGAACGACTATAAAAAATATTATTAATGTATTTTCCAATACACTATTTACAAGTAATAAAAGCATTTAAATATTGAATTAATTCATTAAAGGAAACATCATTATTTGTATTCTGACGGGTTTTTAAATAATCAGATATTGTATCTAATATTTCAATGAATGTAGATTCTGAAATACTGCCAGTCATATAGTCTTCATAAACTTCTAATATGTATGCGTAAGTATCTTCACCAGAATATTTTTTTATTTTTATAAAAGCTTGTTTTACATCTTCACTTTTAAAATTTACATTTATTATATCACTGTATAATGCAGCTGAATTTTTAATTTTTTTTATAATGATATCCTCAGGCATATACTGCATCATTGTCTCAAAATAGTTCACAAAATTTTCATATAAACGTTCTTGTCTAAATTTTTTATAATTAAACTTTGTTATAAAAAAATTATTTAAGAACTGAATCAGATCGTTGTCATTAACAAAATACTTATTTTTTATTAAATTCCATTTATCATCAATGCCGTTCTCTCTGAGAAAATCAGTAATTAAAACCAGTTGATTAAGTTCTCTGTTATTGTTTAACTTATAGTATAAATTCCTCTTTGAAACTCCATCAGTTTCTACAACTGTAACAAAAATTTTTTTTAGCATTGTAAAAATACTTGCAGCTTGTAGATTTTCTGACTTTATTTGTGACCAGAAACCATGTAATAATTGAAACATTGCTGATTGCTTTTCATGCCCTGAAAGCCTTTCGCCAAAAATTATTTTTGAATATATACTGTTATCAAATAAACGCAATTTTAGCTTATTGCCACTTAATAAATATTTATTTCTTATTGTTTTTATTGCTTTTTCATTTTGCACAGTGGTCTTTTTGTAACACTCACATACAGCATGCAATAATAAAGAAAGTGATACTATTCTATTCAAGCCATCTACGATAGTATATTGATCAAATGTCTTTTGACTTACATATATAACACCTAAATCAATCTTTTGGGTAAATTGTTCATCCTCGGTAATTAAGTCCAAAAAATTTACACCCACAAAATTTGCATAATCCAATGTGTATAAATCTTTTGCTTTATTTATAAATTCTAATAAATTTACAACTTTCATAACTACTCGGCTAAAACAAACCCTCCTGAAGGAACATTTTTTAATTTGTCACCAACAATTTTTGCACGTAAATTCTTTATATATTTGTACACGTAATCCCTTGGTAACTCTAATAGATTAGCTAAATCTTTTGCGTAAACAGTTTTGCCGATGTTATTCATTAAATAATCAAAAACTAATTGTTCTCTATCAGTTAAGACTTTTTTTAGCATTATATGAACTTCTTTTTGTGAAGAAGCTCCATCTACTTTTTCCAACATAGGAATATCTTTATTAAGATCTTTTGTTTCAGATGGCAAAACTTCTTTTCTTTTTAATTCTTTATTTTTATTCTTGACAGTATTTCGTTCTGAATCATTTTTTACATTGATGTTCTTTTTTTCTTTTAATTGATTTCTACCTATTGAAAACGGAGTATGTGAAATCTGTCTTTCTCTCTCAAAAGCTCTTTCGGCAATCTTTGAAAAACCGTCATTTACTTTGGTATCTGTCGTTGATGAAGTTCCTTTTGTCATAACAATATCAACCAAATCATTGGTTGGTTTTTTCTCTTCTACCTCTTTACCAAGTCTTGCCGCAAATTCTTCCAAAGTTATTTTCTCAAGAGAACTCCTCCACTGTCTTATCTCTTCTTTCGTTAAATAATTAGGCATCAAAACATCTCCTATACTAACCTATGATAGTCTAACTTAATTCCCCATAACGGATCTCACAAATACTAATGTATCACAAAATTTGAAAAATTTATCAAAATATTTCACGATGTAAAGATTTATTTTCAAAGCTTAATAATCTTGAACAATTCTACCTGGCAAATGATTTTGCTGAACTGTATATAAAAGAGCTTCTGCACTTTGTTTATTCTTAAAAATACCTACCTGCAATGTATAATTGTTAGAACCTATGCACTTTACAATTGGACTTAAACCAGAACCTGATTCCTGAATAATTTCTTTTGCGACTTTTGCTTGTTCTGCCGATGTATAAGTTCCTACAAAGACCTTGTATATTGGTTCACCTTGTGGTTCAGAAGAAATTTTTGCTGACTCTTGTAAAGTATTTTGAACTACAACAGCATCAGAAATTTCGTTTGTATCAGACCGTACTGGCTTTACATCCTCGGCTTTAGACATTAAATCAGAAAAATTTCGTCCCTGATCTTCACTCTGAATCATCTCTAAACGATTATCTACAATTTTTTTCTGTTCTTCTAAGTTTTCTGAATCCTCAATACTATCTTGAGAGTACTCTCCTATGGTTGTATCAACTGAGGGGGAAAAAGATTTTATTAAAAAAGTAAAGATCAACAACATCCCGAAAAAAGAAATTACAAATATCTTTAACAAAGAATTTTCTTGTTGTGCTTCTTTTTTCATATACTTTTTGTAACCAAACTGCTTACCCATTTTATACTCCACGAACTTTTGTACTCGCTAAATTGATATCCTCAATTTCTTCTGAATACCTTCTCATAACCTCTAATGCAAAATTATCTATATCTTTTATTCCTAAATCATTCTCTAATCCTGTTGCTTTTACTGGTGCACCTTCAGAAATTATGTTTAACCCTGTATGTATCAATATGGAAGTTAATGATTTTGTTGCAATCGAAACTGAAAGTTTGCCTCCATTTATTATTAAGTCATCTCCATTTCGTATTACGAAAATACCTCTTTCTTCTAAAATTTCTTTTATTATACATATCAACAAACGTTGCCTGTAAACACCCTCTACAAGATTTACATTAAATTGCTCAGTAATAAAGCTAAGCATATACTTACTATAGATCGGCTCATTATTAATAACGTCCTCTATATCAACCATTTCTAACAGTCTTACATCGCATTCTCCCTTGAACGCGACTACTGCATCACCTTGAATATTAAAATTCTTATAAATCCAATGAGGTGCTAACTGAGAACCTATATACTTTATCTCTTCTTTTATTAACTTTGTTTTCATCATTTTTCAAATTTTATTCTCGCTTCTATGTGATTAACCTTCAAAGCGTTCTTCAAGTGGCAACAAGATTCACATACTCCACAATGATACTTTCCAGAGTTATAACAGCTCCATATTAAATTTATTGGCATGTTATTCTCTTGCGCAATTTTTACTATATCATTCTTAGTATAATTAATCAAGGGTGCTATAACTTTCGGTTTATTTAATGTAGACGTTTCAAATACTTTCGATATCTGCCCCCTAAACTCTTCTGTATTATCAGGAAAAGTCTCTCCCTCCTCTTTATTTCCGCCATAAAGAATATAATCATAATCAAAAGAATCTGCAAATGCTGCTGCTATATTTAAAAATAAACCATTTCTATTCGGTATCCATACAGCTTTAGCACTCTCAACAGTTCCCAAATTAGATATAGGAATGTCTTTTTTACTAGATACCAGTGATGTGTGAGAAATATCACGCAACCAATCTAATTCTATTACTTTATGCGGAACTCCATAAAATTCACAAATATTAGCTGCTGCTTTAATTTCATTTTCTACGGCTTTTTGTCCGTAATTAAATGTTAATGCCATTTCTATCTTATATTCATTTTGGGGAAAACCCATTGCAACAACAGAATCCAAACCGCCAGATAATAATATTATCGCTTTTTTCAATTATTGATCCTCATATTCATCTAATAAAGCCTTTGCTTCTTCTTTTAAATAATCACTATATCCAGGTAAAGAAACAACCTCTTCTAATATATCCCGTCCACGCATATTATACAAGGCAATTAGAGCATTGCGTTTTACCTCATTATCCTCATCTTGTAACGATTTTTTTATTAAATCAAAGGCCTCTTCATAATCACTGTTCATAAGTGCTTCTATTGCATTAATTCTAACCATGGGAGAAGAATCATACAAAGCATTACTCAAAACTTTTAAAACTTTTCTATTATTTGAATTTAATTTTCCTAATGCCTCTACAATCCGCTCTTTTAAGAAAGAAAATTTACCAATCAATCCCTGTTTAGCTTCCATTATACTTATTAAAGGATCAATTGCATCACTATCTCCTAATATTCCCAATGCAAATGTAGCTGATTCTTGAACATAAACAGATTTTTCATCCTCATCCTGTACGACATTAATCAAAGGTTTTACGGCATACTTATCACCTATTCGTCCCAACGCATCAGCACAAGCTAATCGTACCTTATAATTTTCATCTTTATTGTTTAAGCAATACAACAACGTACCAACAGCAGATGTATCCTTAAACATTGCAATTACTTTTGCACATAGGACCCTGAGATTTATTAATTCATCAGAATTGTCAAAACTCTGATTCCTTAGTAATAAAATATCCAGCAATGCTGATAAGATCTTATTTGAATGTGGTAATTCTGGCATTTTGATTATGCGAGTTAAAAGTTCAACATCTTTTATACTCGCAAGCAAACATTGAAAAAAATCAGCCTTTTCAACGTCAGTCCTGTCTTTTACCAATCTTGTGATATTTTCTAACACGGTATCCAAAGCATCCTTGCCGATACCGCATTCTTCCTCTATAACGCTAATATCTACAATCTTATCCACCACAAAATTAACATACTATAAAAATCAATATTTAGCAATAATAACAATAATTACGGATATCTTTTACTTCTATTATACTTAATATTTCTTTACATAAAACACAAAAAAAGCAATTTTTCAAATTTGAAATACTTTATATATACATAAGAGCAGTAAAGGAAATTGATTATGAAAGAAGAAGAATTAAATGCTACAATGTCTGTAATATCTGATCCAATCAATAACGTATACAAATTGGAAACAAGAGAAGATGTGGAAGAAATTCAAAGAATTTGTAGAATTTTTAATATTGCAGAAAAACAAGGTAACAAACACAGAATGCTGTCTATTAAAAATTTAGCAACTTTTAGACTTGTTTTAAGTAATAATTAAGAATATATTTGTAATGTTTATATAACTCGATAATTTATTATCGAGTTATTTTTGTGTAAAGTTTTGTAAAGAATAAAAAGTGTTATGAAATTAGATAAATTGTAGATACTTTATATATGTGTAAGATGAAAAATAAGGTATTGAACAATGGCAAACACAGCAGCTTTATTAGGAACTTTATTAAATACTAATGCAGAGATTAATTACTACACACAACAGCAGATTTACTGGAGTGGAAAGTATGAAGCAAATAGTGCTAAACTTTCTAAGCAAGTAAAATATGAAGAAAAATGGGAAAGTGCATTTGATTCTGCTATTGATAATACAAAAGAACTTACAGCAGGTGGAGTAAGAGTATGTGAGAATAACAGAAATGAACAACTTGCAGATGCATATGCACATGCAAAAGTTAAACAATATAATGAAGAGTTATCATTAGAACTTGCAGAAATGGATGTAGAGTATGATACAATGCAAACAATGTATGAATCTATGCTTGAACAATTAAGAGCTCAGCAAGAAGGTCAAAAATCAGCTACTTCAAATGCTGCTCAAGATACTGGATTGTTACAATCATAATAATTAATGATAAACTTTTGAAGCATTGTACATTAAAGATGCAATCGTCATTGGACCTACTCCCCCAGGGACAGGCGTTATATACTTTACGCTTGGTGAAACTACTGCAAAATCAACATCACCGGTCAACTTGCCGTTAGAATCTCTGAATATTCCGACGTCAACAATAACAGAATTTTTATTAACCATCTTACATCTTACAACCTTATGACCAACCGCAGATACAACGATATCAGCGGTTTTTATTTTTTCTTCAAGATTCTTCGTATAAGAATGAGCTATCGTTACTGTAGCATTACGCTTTAAAAGCATTTGTGCCATCGGACGACCTACGATATTTGAACGCCCTATTACCAAAGCATCAACCCCTTCTAGAGGAATATTATACTCATCTAACAGCATCAATATACCCTGCGGAGTTGCTGGATAATAGTAAGGTTCAAGACCAATTGCCAACTTTCCAACATTTTCAGGACTAAAGCCATCCACATCTTTTTTAGGAGAAATAACTTGTACAACTTTATTTTTATCTATATGTGTTGGCAAAGGAAGCTGAACTAAAATCCCCGTAACCTTGTCATCATTATTTAATGCTCGTATTATATTTAACAACTCTTCTTCTGTTGTAGTTACAGGTAACTCTATCACAGTAGATTTTATACCTATTTTTTCTGCTGTAAGTTTTTTGTTTCTTACATAAACTTGACTCGCTGGGTTATCACCGACAAGTATTACAACCAGATTTGCTTTTATATTGTTCTCTTCGATTTTATTTTTTAAATTTTCTAAAATCTTATTTGAAACAGCTTTTCCATCTAATATCACTACTTATTCTCCTGTGGTAAATTTAATCTAAAATAAAATTGATTTACAGCATCAGATACTATTTGAGAAATTCTATCCAATTTCCCTTCTTCCAAATCCTTGTCAAAAGGTATTGTACCCAAAACATCAGTATCACAATCCTTTAACTGTTCATAAACTTCATTCAAATTTTCTTTATCAGTCTTATTAACAACAATACCCAACTGGCCGCCCGCAGCATACTTAGCTGAAAACTCTGAAATTCGTTTTGCTAAATGTATAGAATCAATAGTTGGATTCGTAACTATTATTGCCATATCAATGTTTGTATCTACAAGTTGATTTAGGTATTTTAAATCAAATTCACAGTCAAAAATTACAAAATCATAACGTTCAATTAATCTTTGACAAGCATCATTAATTTGTGCTGTAATTGGACATCTACAATCTTTTGCACCTACAAACCACGATACGATTATATCTACCGTATCGGAAAGAGAAACCAAAATATCTTCCATAGCCCATTCTATATACTCATGCTTTGTCATTCCTTCCGGAATTCCTGATTTATACTCATGTTTCCCGCTTCTTATACCGTATATAGTATTTCTTATATCTAAACCATAAGAATGAGCTAATTCACTTGTCAAATCATTGTCGAATAACAAAACAGATTTTTCTGGAAACCTGCGTTGTATATTCTTTAGTAAAGCTTTAGTTATGGTAGTTTTTCCACTACCACTTTTACCGGTTACTGCTATTTTTGTTGTCAAAGTTAAAATCCTCTTTTTATAGATTTTAACATAAATTTTTTTTATACAAAACAAGGCAGTTATAAAACTGCCTTGACATATATTTAAGTTAAAGATTAAAATTATACCAAACCTTCTTTAACGGCTTTTACTGCAGCTTGAACTCTATCATTTACACACATTTTTTGAAGGATTGAACATACATGAGCTTTTGCTGTATGAACACTTACTATTAATTCTTTTGCAATTTCTGTATTACTTTTACCTTCAACCAGATGTTTTAAGACTTCAAACTCTCTTTCTGTAAGGGGAACTCTTCCTTCTTCAGACGATTTATCTTTTAAAATTCCTAAAGTTTCTTGTTTTGGGAAAGAATCTAGTACTTTTCTAGCGATAACAGGGTCTAGCCAACAAACACCATTATTTACATCACGAATAACATCCGCTAATTTTGTAGGATCAATATCTTTTAGGCAATAAGCCATTGCGCCTGAGGATAAAGCTGCAATAACTTCTTCCTCTCTATCATGAGAAGTTAGTGCAATAACTTTTATGTCTTTATTCATTTCTTTAACTTTAACCGTTGCTTCAATACCATTCATCCCTGCAAGTCCTAAATCCATAAGAACTATATTAGGGGAATATTGTTCAATTAATCTTAAACCATCTATAGCATTATCACTTTCTGCAACAACTTTAATATCCTCATTTGAATTAAGAGCGCATCTTAAACCGACTCTCGTTAGTTTAAAATCTTCGATGATAATGACACTAATTGTTTTCTTTTCTGCACTTACTGCGGCTGTACTCATTTTAATTAATCCTCCTATCGGGGTAGTATATTTTATTTTTCTCTTTGTCCCCTACTCCAATATTAAATAATACACCCGCTTAATAGTATATTACCCAACCTACTTATATTTAATATACAAATTTTATACACACTTATTTATCAAATTTACAACTTCATTTATGGAATAGTTATCGTTAACAACAAAAATATTTTTTTTAGTTTCTTTTATAACTTCAGATAAAGACACGCCATCCAAAAACAAATCAGAATAAGGTTTTAACATTATTGAAGGTACAACTATATAGTCAGAATTTATATCTTTTATGGAATTAATTAGATCCCCAGAAGTTATAAGTCCTGCAACCGTAATATTTGCACCCCAGTATGTTGATTTTACTGGCTTTACAAAAGTCTGAAGATTGATTATATTATTTAACTTAGAAGAAATGTACCTAAACGCGGATTCTGCTGCAACTGAGCAGGCAAATGTTATACTTATTTTTTTAGAAAGCTTCTTAGGTAACTTTAATTTATCAAAATCATCCATCAACAATCTTAATGAACCGACTCCGTCGTCCAGTTGCGAAAAATTACCGTAATAATCTGAATTTGGTATGTCTTTGCCTGCAAGAAGAAAAAATTCATCTGAACAGCATACTTTAGGAAATTTTGAAGCTATTTCAATTGTACTTTTTGCTATTTCTGAATCTACAGTCTTTAGTATATTATCACGAAATTGAGTCACCCCAACAGGAACAATTGCAACAGATAACAGAGAATCTCCAAGAGTTTCTAAATCCGATAGAGTACGTTCAAGTTCTTCACCGTCATTATAGCCAGGACATAGAACAATCTGCGTATGGAAAGGAATTTCGTTAGATTGAAACCACTTCAAATTTTCCATAATTTTAGCAGCATTTGGATTTCTTAACATTTTTACCCGTAATTCAGGGTTTGTTGTATGAACAGAAATGTAGAACGGACCTAAATGCATTTTTGATATTCTTTCCTTATCGGCATCCGTAAGATTAGTTGTCGTTATATACGTGCCTTGCAAATACGATAATCTATAATCATCATCCTTTATATACAATGTTTTACGTAAACCTTTTGGTTGTTGAGCGACAAAACAAAATATACAATTATTAAGACAAGGCTTTATTTTATCAAATACTGCGCTTTCAAATACAATACCTAAATCTTCATCATAATCTTTTTCGATTTCAATTTCTTCTATTTCACCATTTTTTTTCTGTATTTCTACAGTCAAAAGCTCGCTCTTTGTCATAAAGCGATAATCTATCATATCTTGCAACATATAACCATCAATTGATAAAAGAATATCGCCTTCAGATATTTCCAGCTCTTCTGCTATTGAACCTTTTGAAACACTACTTACGATTGCCGGCATATTCAAAACCTTCTACTAATGAAATAAAATTTTTGTATTCACACATCAAGTTATCAAAAACCATTCTCGGGTAAAAAGATAATTCCTTAGAACCTATCATATTTTGTGTATCTACTAAAATACTCTCAGCTTTGAGTTTTAATTCTCTGAACAACATTTTTTGCTGTTCTGCGTCCAAAACATCTGCACAAGCTAATTTTATACGGGACATAGTCAAAAACTGTATTGGATTTTCTTGTGGAGTAGCTAATATAAGGCGTTCTAGTTCTTTCCTTCCATTATTTGTAATTGAATAATATACAGAAGGACGTCCCCCTGCCGACATTGACTTTTGTGTTATTACAAAACCATTTTTCTCTAACCTAATTAGGGCAGGCTTTATAGTACCATAACTTGGAGTTGTCAATACAGAAAAAATATTTCTTATTTCCTTGGAAACCCCATACATTGTCAAAACTTTTTTGCTTAATTGAAATAAAATTAAAAGCTCTATCATCAAACAACCCTTGCTAATCTATATCATTCTTCACTATTCCTATAAACTCTTTAGCAAGCTTTTCGCTCCATTTTTTATTAATATCTTGTTCTATTAATTCTATTGCTTCAGATTTAGACATTGCATCCCGATATGGGCGCTTCTCCAACAAGGCGAAATAAGAATCAATTATTAATATTATTTGAGACTCTATAGGAATTTCATCACCAGATAAATTAGCCGGATACCCCGTTCCATTCCAATTTTCGTGATGTTTTTCAATTATTGGTATAACATCTACTATATTTGATATCGGACGAAGAATCTCTCTAGCTGCAATTATTGGGTGCTGCTTTATTGAAGCCTTTTCTTCTTCTGTTAAAGGTTCTTTTTTCATAAGAATCTCTCGAGGTAGCATTGTATTTCCTATATCATACAATAAAACTGCAATTTTCAACCTATCAGCTGCTTCTTTTGATAATTCAAAACGTTTTGCCAAAAGTGTTGCTAATTCTACTTTTTTCTTCACACTTCCATTTATATGATCCGGATTATAGCTCGATATAATACTATCTGCAACTTGATATAACTTTGTATTATTTATATTCATCTCTTCTAATTTTTTTGTTAATAACTTCGAAGTAGTTACATCTACAGGTATTCTATGCTTTTCCAAAATTTCTATAAAAGTATTTACCGCAATCTCTTGCCAAGAAGTTTCATAAATTGGTCTTGCAATTGTTACACGGTTTCGCCCATTTCTTTTTGACTCATACATGGCTCTATCTGTTATTTCTAACAATTCTTCAATATTGTCTGTATGCTCTAAATAAGTTGCTACACCTAAACTTGCTGTTATATGACCAATTTTATCTAAATCGACTGACTCAATGGCCTTTCTTATACGTTCCGCAGCTATACAACCACCTGCAGAATCTACACCAGGAAGTAATATATTAAACTCTTCTCCTCCCATTCTTGCAGCAACATCTATTGAACGTGCATTATTTTTCAAAACTTCTGCTATTGTTTTTATTGCCATATCACCATAACTATGGCCATATGTGTCATTTATTTGTTTTAGATGATCAAGATCTAAGCCAATTACAGTAAATTTCTGATTTTGACGATTTGCACGAACAACTTCTTTTTTTATATATTCTTCAAAATATCGTCTATTATATAATCCAGTCATTCCATCTGTTATTGCTTGTTCTTTAACAGCTTCAAAAAGATCTGCTATGGTTATTGCAAGTTCTATCTGTTTTGCAAATAAACTCAAGAAATTCAATTCACTTTCACTTATCTGCTCTCTTGATGAAAATACAAGCAAAGAACCAAAATGAGTCTGCTTTGATTTCAAAGGAACCAGAATATATGATTTCATATTAGCACCTTTGAGAAATTCTATAACCTTTTGTTTATCAAACAAGGGAACAAAACCACATACTAAATCTGTAATATTTGGTGATTGATATATACGATTATTTTTTACAGCATCTCTTAATTCAGGAATATCAGGGAAATTCATCCTATAATCCGAAACATCGCACTTAAAATTTTCCCAAAATTTAGTATCTAAATCATCTCTTGAAGACGCCACCACTTGTAAATATTGCCCTTCATTATCAGCTTTTTCTTTTACTATAAAACTATATAAATAACCTAATTCACCTTGTAAGCTGTTTACTATTGCCTTAAGAACACTTGATAAAGGTTTAGAAGAATTCATCATATCCCAGATATGTTGTAATGTAAGCATTTGACGATTTGCTCTATCAAGTTCTCTCGTCCTTGAAGCTATTTCAGCTTCTAATTTTGCATTTATCTCGTAGACTTCTAATATTGACTGTTTACCAGAATATACAGTTGATTCTACTTGATCTATTTTATTCTTAAAGTTCTTTATACTATCAAAGAAACCCAATATAGCATCCTCTAATTCCAAGTTACCACTATAGTATAACATATTCTATATATAATTAAAACCTCCTTGACGGGAATCGAACCCATGACCTCAGGCTTCGGAGACCTGCGCTCTATCCTACTGAGCTACAAGGAGACATCTACTATTTTAGCACGTAGATAATTATTTTTGAACTTCTTAATTTTATTAGCAAATTTTTTATTTATAGGTTTTCTAATTTATATCGGAGGTCATATGAAAATATTTGCTCTTAATAATTATAACTATAAATCATATATAAATTTTAAAAGCTCTTTTGCCCAAGAAGAACGTGATATTGAAAACCAAAAAAGAGAACTTGATAATGAAACAAATAAAATAAAAGACGAAAAACGAGAACTCAACAATGAACTAGCGCAAATAAAAAATCAAGTTCGTGAACTGGATATGGATCTGCAAGATATTAAAAACCAAAAAAAAGAACTAGATAACGAATTGAGTAAGATTCGAAAATCTTAAATAAATTACATATCAAGCCCTAAATCCAATGTAGGAGCTTTTGCTACAATCGCGCTGGATGAAATAATGTCAACACCTGTAGAAGCAATTTTACAAACTGTTTCAATACTTACATTACCACTTGCTTCTACTATAGCTGCACCATTTATCAAATTTACTCCCTTTTGCATAGTTTCTATATCCATATTATCAAGCATTATAATATCTACTCCACAAGATAAAGCTTCTTGTACTTGTTCCAATGTATCACATTCAACTTCTATCTTATGAGCATGTGAAATATTTTTCTTTAATTTCATAACGGCATCTGTCAGTGAACCTGCAAACTTTATATGATTGTCCTTTATCATAGCACAATCAGATAAATTAAATCGATGTAAACTTCCTCCACCCATCTTTACAGAATACTTTTCAAACGCTCTAAACCCAGGTGTTGTTTTTCTTGTATCTACTATCTTTGCCTTATATTCAGCTATAGCATTCTGATATTTATTTGTCTCAGTTGCAATTCCGCTCATTCTTTGTACATAATTCAATGCGGTACGTTCTCCCATCAGAATATATTTAGCAGAACCGCTTATATCAGCAATTCTATCGCCTTTTTTTATTACATCACCATCTTTAAAATAGAATTTTATACTTATATCAGGTGACAAAATCTTAAATACGGTTTCAAAAACATCTCTACCGCAAAAAATGCCATCTGCACGCGTATTTAAAGTGCACTTTAATATATCATCTTCTTCTGTCAAATAATCTGTTGTTATATCGCCAAATCCAATATCTTCATTTAAAGCATTCTTTACGTGTTCTTCTATAAAAAATTTATTTAACATGTACTAGCTCCTTCTCTGAAAATTTTATAATATTAGAATGTCTTGAAATTTTGTCCGTTTGTGCATAATCAGATCTACAGTGAGCACCCCTTGATTCTCTACGAGACAATGCACTTTCTACAATCAAGAGAGACACTGTAAGCATATTTCTATATTCATACTCTTCTTTATTCAAGCACTTTCTTGTGCGCTTAAATTCTTCTTTTAATGATTTTATTTGCATTTCTGCAAATCTTAAATTTGACTCATTACGTATTATGCCAACATTGTTCCACATTATATCTCTCAATTGCGACTTCAGTTCTTCTATATTATAATCAGAATCACTTAATGGTTGAGTATAAATATCAATAGTTGCTCTAATATTGTCATCAATTCTTTTTGGAGTAGTTAAATTTGCAAAAGATAAGTAATCCGCAAGCTCATATGCACACACTACACACTCTAACAATGAATTGCTTGCTAATCGGTTTGCACCATGTAAACCTGTAGAGGCACACTCTCCGATTGCATATAGACCCCTAATGGAAGTACGCCCCTCTATAGTTGCTTTTATACCTCCCATACTATAATGTGCAGCAGGAGCAACAGGAATCGGTTTTTTAGATATATCAATACCTTTTTCTAAACACCTTTTTGATATTGTAGGAAATCGTTTTGACAATTTTAAAGAATCTATCAGTGAAGCATTTAGAAAAACATTACTTTTATGTTCTTTACCCATTTCGCTATAAATAGCACGTGTGACTATATCTCTTGGCGCTAATTCTCGTTTATCGTGATATCTAAACATAAATTCATCGCCACTATTATTTATTAATTTTGCTCCTTCACCTCTTACAGCTTCAGAAATCAAAAATCTGTCTTTGCTTTCTGGACTCAGAGCCAGCGCGGTTGGATGGAACTGTATAAATTCCATGTCTTGAATTATTGCACCTGCATTATATGCTAAATCTATTCCATCGCCTGTTGCGCCTTCTGGATTCGTTGTAAATTTATATACCTGACCTAAACCACCTGTTGCTAAAACTAATGCTGATGTGTAAACTATCTCATGTTCTCCTGTAAGCTCATTTAATATTATTACACCCTTACATTCATTATCTGCACTAATTAATAACTCTACAGCAATGGCATCTTCCAATATCTTTATTTGATTATCTTTTTGTACAGCTTCACATAAAGCTTCTGTTATACCTTTTCCTGTTGCATCACCACCAGAATGTAATATACGTCTTACACTATGAGCAGCTTCCATGGTAAAAGTTGGACTACCATCAGCGTTCACATCAAACTTTACACCGCAGTCTACTAAATCTTTTATTACTTCATCAGAAGCTTCTGATATAGATTTAATAACATCTCTTTCACTGAGTCCAGCTCCGGCTTTTAACGTATCATTAACGTGCTTATCAACACTATCATCTATATTTTGATTCAATACACCTACTATGCCACCTTGTGCATACATTGAATTACTGTTTTTTAGGTATGATTTTGATATTAACAAAATCTCTTCAGGTAAATTTATTTGTTGCGATATCTTTAAGGCTGAATACAAACCTGCAACACCACTGCCTACTATTACAACCGAATATTCAGAATATTTCATAATTTCTCCAGAATAACTCTTATCTTTTTTTCTTAATATTACAACAAACTCAAAGAAAGATAAAATATTATTTCTATCCCAATTTTTATCTTATTGATAAATTAAGAACTTTTGGATATAGAGTATCTTTTATTAAAGATTCTTCTGTACTTATAGAGGGAGAAAAGTCTCTAGCTATCTGTATATCAGCATCATACCCGCTTAAATCACCCATTGACTTCTTCACAAGAGCTCTGTCTACATATGGTCTCGGATTGTTTTTATTACGATCTATCGCTAAATTCCATATATTCAAAGCAATATCAGGACGCCCCACCGATTGGTATATATCTGCTAAACATGCGAAACCGGAATAGGCTGAACTTTCTCTTTCCAATATACTGTTACAGTATGATAGAGCTTGTTTATAATTACCTACCTGTTTAAATAAAAGAGCTACTTTTAGAGTATCATTGAAGCCTATTGTACCTGAATTCATAAAATCACTTAATGCACCCTTGTGATCCCCTAAGTACAATTTTATTTCTGCTCTATCTTTGTATAGAGCTTCCAATTCCTGCTTTGATGCATAACTTGGCAACGAAACTATAGCCTTATCCATTTCCTTCAATGCAGCATGTTTATTTGGGTACATCCTTGCTAGATAAACGGCGTTATTACGATGAAAAACATACTCTGTTGATTTGCTTGAGCCTATTAACTTTGCAAAGAAAAATTTAGTATTATTACCCCAAAAACATATTTGCATAAATTTATTCCCAGGTGGAGTAACAAACCAGGCTACTATCAGAAATATCATTACTACCCAAGTTAACAATATAACATCATCTTTTCGACTTTGTTTTTTAAAATTCGTTATCATAGCTTCGCTCTTCCTATATTTAATATTTTATACTATAATTGTAAAAAAATAAAGTCCTTTATTCGTTTAATATTTTATTAATTACTGATAACTCTTTTATTTGCCCTCTCTCTATTATTTTTAAAAGTTTTTTACTTAAACTTGGGGCAATTTTTTGTGCCAAACTTCTGTTTGTAAAAAACATTGTACAGAACCTTGCCCAGAGCTCTGTAGGATTATTGTAATACTTATTTAATTTATTAATCCTTGAATTTATTCGTGCAAGACTTCTTTGCGAAGATTTTAATTGTATATATGCAATTTCACAATCTGACATTAATGAAAAATCTTCCTTTATATTACTTACTGTATATATTTTATTGCAGATTTTTATTTTATCATATCTTAATAGATATTTTGCTGGAAAAGATATCTTTTTTTCTATTTCTTTATTGGAACCACTGATCTTAAAACCAGGAAATTTTCCTTTTAATTTTGAAGCAAGCTTGCTGATATTTTCAGATAATTCACTTTTCTGAGCATATAATTTCTTAGCATCATCTTTTGGTATAGTCTCAACTGTCACACCTATTAATTCCTCAAATTCTTCCTCTGAAATTTTGCCAAATATAAAATCTAAAGAATTAAGAGATTTATCGTGACAATAATGAATATAATGAGCAAATTCATGAAGCAAAATATTTAGCCAATCATCACGCTCTACATTTTTTGAAATGTCTATTCTATATACATTATTTCCTGCTAAAAAGAACCCTTGATTTCCTCTTGCTTTATTTTTAGCTATATTTACCAATATACCTGTTGATTCTATGTATTTTATAATTTCTGCTATGCAGTCTCTTTTACCAACCATTTTAAATATTCTTCACTGCAATCAACTATAGGTAAAGCTACTATTTCAGGAACTGTGTATGGATGAACATCTTCTATTACAAGTTTTATTTTTGCATAATTAGGCCTACGAGTTTTTATCATCATTAAAACTTCTTTTTCTTCACATATTTCTCCATCCCAAGAAAAAATTGAGTTTACTCGATCTATCATACTTACACATGCTGCCAATTTATGCTTCATTAATATTTTTGTTATATTTTTTGCGACTTTCTTATCTGGAACTGTACAATAAATAACTATTATATCCATATTCTCTCCTTTTTAATTAAATATTTTTCCGGGATTCAATATATTGTTTGGATCGAAAATACTTTTTATTCTTCTCATATATTCTAGTGTTGAATTATTTACGATATTGCCTACATATGATAATTTCTCTACACCTACCCCATGCTCTCCTGAAATAGTACCCTGTAGAGATATTGCTAAATCATAGATTTCTGCTTTTGCCATGTAATAGCGCTTAAATTCTTCCTCATTGTCTAAATTTAATGCTATTTGAGGATGAATATTTCCATCTCCTAAATGTCCTACCAAACATACCTTTAGATTGTATTTCTTACAAATCTCTTTGCAACCGCATACCATTTTTGCTATGTTTGAACGTGGTACTATCAAATCATCAGACAACACATCTGGCGCAAGTTTTGCGGTTGCTGCAAAACTCGAACGTCTTGCTGTCCAAACTTTTTCTATTTCTTCAGCAGATTTTGCAGCTTGAATATTTGAAGCATTGGCCTTTTTTAAAGACTCTATGACCAAGCTCTGTTGTTGTTCCATAGATGACTCAAAACCATCAATATCAATAAGTAACATAGCTTCTTTTTCATAACAAATTCCGCAAGGATAATACTGTTCTACAGTCAACATAGAGTTTTTATCCATAAAATCTATTGTTGAAGGACATATTCTATTTCTTATAATATTATTCACTCCTGAAACTGCATTTTCTATAGAATCAAAATAACCGATTATTGTTCGTCTTGACTCAGGTTTTGGTATCAATTTTAATTCAGCCTCCACTACTATCGCCAGCGTCCCTTCACTGCCTACTATTAACTGATTCAAATGATAACCTACAGCATCTTTTATTGTATTAGCACCTAGCTTCATTATAGTTCCATCAGCTAAAACAACTGTTAAATTTAAGATGTAATCTTTTGTTGTTCCATATTTGAAAGCTGAAGCACCACCGGATGACTGTGCTATACTTCCACCAATCGTTGATACTTTATAATTTGATGGATCAGGAGGATAATATAAACCTTGAGATTCTGCAATTTTCTTGATTTCTCCAACTACCACACCAGGCTCCACAGCCATTGTCATGTTTATTGGATTGAAATCTAAAATTCTATTCATCTTTGAAAAATTCAAAACTATCCCACCTCGAGGGCAAGTACACGCTCCTACCATATTGGTACCTGCACCTCTCGATATTACAGGCACTCTATGTTCATTGGCGTACTTTATAACTCGTCGAACATCTTCTATTGTTTTTACAAAAACAACTGCATCAGGGATTTTTGTACAACCTCTGCTGTTCGATGAATCTTCTGAATAACAATACAATTCTGACTTATCAAACAATAAATTTTCACGACTTATTATATTTTTTAAATCTTTTTCTATTCTATTTTTCAACAACATGAGAGGCTATTCTTTCAATACTTTTATTTAATTTTGCAATTTGTCTATCCATGCCACCAACTTTTTTAGTTAATTGAGCAGCATCCTTCGGATTTATTAGCGATGCTAAATTTTCTAATTTTGACTCCAATAAATCTATTTTTTGCTGCTGTAATACCATTTTATCATCTATAGAAACCAAGAATCTATTCATAGTTTCTTCCAATGGTGATAAATCTACTTTATTACTCTTTGTATTAATTTTAGTCTCAACTATTACCTTATCGAGTTTTGCCTCCAGTGAGCTGATTTTCTTGGCTTGTTTGTCAAATACATTACCTAAAGCTTCTACTAATTCTGCACTCTCTGTATTATCCTCAGCTTCAGCTTTTAAATCTTCCAACATCACTTTTATTTGACCTATATCATCTAAAGTTTCTACTTTATCTGATATGGCTGATATTTGAGTTCCTGCATTATCAACCCATTCTGCCAAATATTCAAAAACCTGATTAAAAACCTGATTTGTTTTTGCACCATTTTGTATCATTGAATTTATTATGCCTAATTTACTGTCAATCTTGTCTATGCCAGACTCGCGAGCAAAATTTCGAGTTCTTTCATCTAAATCATTTATTACAAGCTTAAAATCTTGTAAATTATCCTGTAATGTTTTATAAGACTCGTCGGATGCCAAAATTAATTTATTAGTTCTGGTACTTATACTTACTATATCTTCACTTAATGCCTCAAAATCTTTTTTGAACTCTTCTGAGTCAAATTTTGGAAATTCATTTTTTAATGATTCTAAAAGAGTGTACATGGTATTTGTTGACTTTAAAATATTTTCTAATTCCTTTGAATTATTATTATTCTCTTTTAAATCATTTAAAGTCAGCCTTAAATTTGCAATATCTGACTCTAAGTCTTGTAAACTGTAAACATAATCTACATTACCATCTGAAGTCATTATTGATGTTATTTTCTCATTTATTGAATTTATATCTTCTTTAATTGTATCTACCTTACTATCTATCTCAGTAACATTGCTTTTTATATCCACCACTTCAACACTTTTTGTTACAATATGACTTAATATTGTAATTAATTCTGAATGTTTCTCTTGGATAAAATCAAGAATTTCTTCTTGTTCTGTTACAAATGATATTTGATTAAATATATTCAAAAATTGAGTTATTACTTCTGTTTTTAAAGACGCGATATCTTCTTCTATACTCAAGGACTGTTCATCTAATTTCTTATTTAGATCACCTAATGAATTTATTATATTATATTTTACTAGAGCATTCATCTCTGTTAGTTCTGGCAAATTATTACAACAAAGATCGCTTATGTCTTCTATAAAACCAAACTGTTCTTTTACTAAATTCTCTATACCAGAAATTTTATCTGTTATTGAAGACTGAAAAGCTTCATCAAATGATTTACTTAGAATTTGGGCTTTTAAATCTGCAAAACCTAAACTCAAGCTATCTATTTTTGTATTTACACCTTCTGTAATTGTACTAATTACATCATATATTTCATCTCTTACTCGAACAAAATTCGATATTATACCACCTATAGATGAATGCATCTCTTCCAAAGAGGCTTTGTACTGTAAATTTATAACCTTAATTTCTTCATATTTCTCAACTACGGTATCAATAAATTTTTTATCAAAAAGATTGAAACTTTCAATTATATCTTTTTCGATATTTAATTTTAGAAAATTTTGTATTTGTGAATTTAAATTGTCTGCCATTGTGGATATTAAAATTTCATTAGTTGTTTTCATGTCTAACATTGAATTTTCAAAAACACTTGTTGACAACAATTTATTTGAAACTGACAACATGTCCTCTGCTGTTTTATTTAACGAAGAATTTATCACATCCAGCTTGCTATTTATGACAGATTTATCACTTTTTAAATCAATATACGATTTTAAATCATTTAAATTGTTATAAATACTATCTTCTATTTTCTCTTGTATTTGCTCTGTTATTCTTATAAGCTCATCACGTTGAAAATCTCTCATTATAGACATCTGTTCTAATAACTTATTTCCAACACTATCAGCTTCATTCTCAATAGCATCACTTATTACTTTTAATTCATTCTTTATAAAATCTATAATCAATGTCTTGCAAGTAGTAATATTATTTTGAGAGATCTTTACTTGTTCCAAAATCTTATCTGCAAAGACTTCCATTGATTTTAGCTCACCAGCAGAGATATCAGCACTTGTTGCCAATAATAAATTTACCTTCTGTTCTAATGACTGTTCTAATTCAGATAATGATTCTTTGCTATTTTTAACTATTGAAGATGATATTAAATCTATTTCTTCTTTTGTTCCTTTTTTAACATCTTCTATCAAGCAATTAAAAGAATTACCCAATTCACTTAATTGTGCTTGGAAAACATTCATTCTGGAAATTTCATCTTTATCAAGCCTTTCATTTAGCGTTTCAAAGTATTCTTTTATTTCAATAGATCTTGTATCAATATCATCCAGTAATTTTGAAATACTTTCATTGTACTTTAATGATGAATCAAAAGAATTCTGTTCTATTAAAGAACAAATCTTTTCATATAAATTATTTAAAGTTTCAGAGAACCCGTCATTTATATATTTTTTTATTTCTTGAGACTCTACATTTAAAGATTCACTTAAAGTTTTGATATTATCCAATATAGAGCAAATTTTTATGTTCATATTTTTTTCTAAATTGTCATTTTTATAGATAATATCAGATTTTGCACCATCTATGTTTGCTGATATATTAGCAAACTTATCTTCTATATTCTCCTGAAAATTTGAAGTTGAACTAGTTATTTCTTCAATTTTTATTTTTAGCTTTTCAAAATCTTCATTAAATTTATCATTTTGTGTTTGCAACCCCATTCTTAATATTTCTGAAATAGCATTTATACTATTTTTTATAGACTCTGAATTTGAAGTATTTTGTGCTTCCATTTCTGTCACAAAATTCGATAAAGATATTTTTAAATTATTATAATCTTTCTCTGTGACATCAATATTTTCACGCAATATATTATTTAAATTCCCAGAAATTTCCTTTAATTGTTCTTGCGATTTTGTATTTAATACTTCCAGAGAACTATTTAGTATATCTTTTAATTCAAGAATTTTTGTATCTAACAAACCCATATATTCACTGTTTTCATTCTCTATGTTATGAAATATTAAATCAATTTGAGTCTTATACCCAGCCAAGCTGCTTGATATACTATTATTTAATTCTTCTGTTATATTTTCCAACCCAGTATTTATAGTATTTTGAATTGACTGTTCTGATTGGGTGAATAATCTCTCTATTAAATTATTTAATGAAATAAAGTTATTCTCTATTATTGATAATTGCTTTGTTAGATCATCATCGATTGTTGTATCAAAAGCTTCTATATTATTCTTCAACTTTTGATAATCTTCCTTTATTTCATATATAGTTATTTTAATATCATCGATAGTTTTTTCATTCAAATTTGCCAATAAAGCTTTTAGTGAAACAAAATTATCTAAAATTTTTGCCAATGTTGATGCCATTGAATTTGTTGTAGTTTGTGAAAGATTATTTACAGATAAATCAATGTTATCTATTTTTGAATTTGTTACAAAAAGTTTTTCATCAATTCTCTTTGTAAGTTCGTCAATATTATCTTCAATATTAGTTTTTACATCGTCTAATTTTAAGACAGAACCACTCACTTTTTCACAAATCAAATCTGATACGTTTTTTATATTGGAATTAACATTTTCACTTATTTCTTCTAGATATGCTGAAGTTTTATTATAATGTTCGTTTATATCTTGTGTTAAATCACTTTTTTTTGTTTCTATTAAATTTTGTATATCATACAATTTTGAATTTGTATTATCTAACTTTTCCTCTATTTCTGAAGTTTTGGCTTGAATATCTGAAGCCATTGATTGTTTCAAATCTTCAAATCTTAGTACATTATTACTATGTGCCTCATCTATATCTGATTTAATACTTTGTATATTCTCATTAATATTCTGGCAAATATTATTTACACGTTGCGTTGTTGTTTCAAGTTTATTACTCAGATCTCTTGAAACATTTTCTATATTAGCACTTAATTCAATTTTATTATCCTTAATATGCTCTTCTATACCATTTTTTAGTGAATTTGTTAACACATGTCCTAGACTATCAAGCTTTATAGAACTGCTTGATACCTGCTCAGCTAATGCTTCTATATTTAATTTTAATACACCTGTTATCTGAGCAATTTCACCTTTGAGTTCATCATTCAAAATTTGTTCATTTTGTAATTGTTTAGTATGCAAATTTTCCGAGATAAATTTTATTTCACTTATTTTATCAGCATTTTCACAAGTAAACTCCTTTTGAAATTCTGAAACTTTATCAAGAACTGCAGCATGCATTGATGCCAATTTTTTTTCAAAGTCATTCTTTAATAAAGATGTAGTACTTATAACTCCTTCAATACTTGTTGAAATCGTTTCATTATTCGCATTTATAACATTTTTTATATCATCGAAGCACTTCTCAACTTCTACAAGTTTATTATAAGAATTTTCTATATCATCACGTATTGATTTTGTTGAGGCAACAATAGAACCATTGACCCTTTGAATTTCAGCCGAAGAACTTTCTTGTATTTTTTTAATTCTTTCATCTATTTGTAATCGAGCTAACTCTACTATATCTCTTATATTCTCTATATAACCTAAACTGATATCTTTAATAGATTTATCTATATCCTCTAATTTTAACTCTAAATCACCTGTTTCAGTTTTTTTGTCAGCACTTACGTATGACAATATATCCAATATTGAAGAGGAAATATTTGCCAACAAATTTTTTACTGTTGTCAAAGCTTCAGACTGAGTCCCCTTTATTTCTTCTTCTACAGCATCAAGCTTACTTATCAACAATTCGTACTTGCTGAACAAATCATTTGTAAGTTTTTCAGATAGATCAGTAGTAGAAGCCTCTATCCCTGATATTAAATCTTGTTTTGTACTATATAAATCTACCTTAAACTCACTAACTTTTTGAGCAAAATCTAATGCTAAAATCTTATCAACAGATTCTTTTAAATCTGCAAATTCTGACTTTGCATTATTTATCTCTATGACGGATGAATCCATTTTATAATCTAAAATTCCAGATAATTCTTTTAAACCACTTATTTGTTTCAACAAATTTGTGGAAGAATTCGCTACAGATTCTTCCTGCTTACTTAATGAATTTTTCAAATTATTTTCAAATAAAGCTAACCTATCAGTTATGTTTGAAAATATTGCATTATTAGCTGATACATTATTTTCATCTATTTGGGAAACTACATCTTTTAGACTTGAAATATCACTTTCTATATCAGAAAAACTCTTCTCACAAATATTTGAAATTTTTGCGTGTGACTCTATTAACTTAGCTGACAAATTATCTGCACTGTTTGTAATTTCATTTAAAGCCCTTGTTGTATTTATATCAACAAACTGAATAATCTTATCAGATTCTCTATTTAAAGATTCGCTTACGTTTTGTTCAGATTTATTTATTTCAGCAGACAAAGTTTTAAAATTTGCATTTATATCTAGAGATTTTATTGATTCATTTATTTTCTGCAATTCTTCACTCGATAGGTTCAACCCTGCTTTTAAATTCGAAGATTCTTTTTGAATATCATATAAGGTTTTTTCTAAATTACTCTTAAATTCATCAAATTCGTTGTTTGAATTAATACCTCTAACAAAATCTTCTAACTGATTTAATCGTTCAATTATTGCAGCTGTAAGACAATCATCTTTATCTGTTATAAGAGCTTTCAAAGCTACGATAATTTCTACTGAAGCATCTATTTTTTCAGCTAAATTATCTATTTTATAATATTTATCAGCAAGATTATCAACTGACTGTACGATTTGTTGCTCTTGAGTTACTAAATCACTTATCCATTTTTTTGTACTTACCAAATCATCATGGGTTGCCATTCCTCGGAGCAAATCTTCTATTTGTAGATTTTTTTTGTCTAGCATTTGTATCGCTGATAGTATAGTAGAAGATGAGTTTGCTATATCTGTTAATTCTTTACCAAAATTTTTTACAGAATCTGAAGGATCAATATTTGATATAGATTTTATAACTGTTTTAAAGTTTTCATTCAAACTTAACACAATCGAATCAAACCCATTTGTTAAGCGTTCTAAATCATTTTTTAAAAATGTTATATTTTTTATAATATCTTTCTTTTGTGAATCATCAGAACGTATTGCATCCAATCTAAGAGTTATATCTGACAATGTTTCTTTTTGTGAAACCACCTCTCGAGAAAATACAGATAAATTAGTCGCAACTATATCAAAAAGTTCCTTCACTTCACTTGATTTCAACGCCTCAGAACTATTTTTCAACAGATTTGAGAATAAAGACTCTATAGCACCAAATTTTGACAACAATACACTATGTCTTTCATCAAGATTTTGTTTCAAATCTGATAGAAATATTTTTATTAAATCAATATCTTCATCTGTATTAATTTTTTCTAATTTTGAATTAATGCCAGCTAAAAGCTTATCGACATCAGATGTATTAAGTATACCCTGTGCTCTTATAGAATTTAATAAGGTTTTGATTGTATTAAAGTTCTCTGAAATCTCTGTATAATTGTTAATATCTGCCATATAGTTACTCTATCCCACATTCTACATTCATAACTTATTATATACTAATATAAAAATAGTGACAAATACCAATTTTTTTTTTAGTATTGATGTATGAATTATGTATTTTTTATTCTAATTTTAGCTTCTATTATTGCTGGAATATTTAATAATACTCTAGATAAAGTTATAAATTCCATGCTTGGAGCTTGCAACACTGCTGTAGAAATTTCCTTGTCACTAATCGGAATTATGGCATTTTGGTTGGGAATAATGCGTATTGCAGAGAAAAGTGGTTTAGTTCAAATAATATCTAAATTCCTTTTTCCTGTAACAAAATTTCTTTTTAAGGATATAAAAAAAGACAGCCCGGCTATAGGCGACATAACAATGAGTATAACAGCAAATGCTCTTGGGCTTACAAATGCTGCTACACCTATAGGTTTAAAAGTAATGAAAGAATTGCAAGAGGATAATCAAGATAAAACAAAAGCTACTGATGCTATGTGCATGTTCTTAGGAATGAATACAGCAGGATTTCAAATCATTCCGGCTACGGTTATTGCTATATTTGTTGGATTTGGCGCAAAGAATCCTACTGAAATTATCTTACCGACTCTAATTGTAACATCACTCTCATTTGTTTCTGCAATTATTGTGGCATTAGTTTTGCAAAAGATTTGGAGGAAGTATGATTGAAAAAATTTCGCTATATATACTCCCCCTTATGATGTTACTTATTCTTTCATTTGGATTAATAAAAAAGGTACCAATATACGAAGAATTTATAGAAGGCGCTAAAGATGGCTTCAAAGTATCAGTTTCAATTATTCCATATTTAGTCGCTATTGTTGTCGCAGTTTCAATGTTTAGGGCTTCCGGAATACTTGAATATATTAAAAATTTTGCAAATAATATTGTTCCACCAGATATTATACCGCTCATATTCACAAGACCATTATCAGGGTCTGCCACTTTGGGGCTATTTTCTGATATTGTTAAACAATATGGGCCGGATTCCTATATTGCAAAACTTGCTGCTATTATGGTAGGCAGCTCCGAAACAACATTTTATGTACTTGCTGTTTATTTTGGTTCTGTCGGAATAAAAAAGTATAGATATGCACTCCTTACAGGAATAATAGCTGATATTACAAATATTGTACTAGCAATTTGGGTTGCACGTCTGTTCTTTCTTGCCAACAACGCGTTGTAGAACAAATTTTGTTATCATCTTCTACTACACGTTTTTTTAGAACTGCAAAATTTATATCTATAAAGTTTATTTGCTCCAATTTCTCTACTATAAAATCTTGACAGCCGCAATTTGAACAGTAATGATGTTGTGGAACTACTTCTCCATTTCGTATCACTGCTCTAAGCTTTACACCACAACTTTCACATCTGGTTATGTACCATTCATTTTTTATAAATTTCCCACAGTCAGGACAATAACCGCAGTCCTTATCTGGTGTTACATGTTCATGCAAACATTTATGGCTTATTTTATTTAATATTTTTAATAGAAACATTACAAACCTCATTTCTATTTTTTTAATTAAAGAATTTTATTAGTCAACATATAAAAACTATATTTTCTCAAAATTTTTGATTTATATGTTAACTTTTGTAAAAAAACAAATCGCATGTGAAATTATCTTTAGAAAAAGAACTTTTATAATATATAAAGAATAAGTACGATGATATAAGAAAGGATGGCAATATATGACAGGACCAGAAGCAGCAAGTGGTATGCATGGCACAAAAAGTACATGGGGTGTTTTTGATTTTAATCAAGGAGACAGTAACAATGCGCGTCCAATGACAATGGAAGAAAAATTACAAAAGAATAGTATCCATGTACAAGCTGCAGCAGCACAAAGTGCCGGTGCATATATGGGCTAAATTTTGATACTTTGTAAAAACAACCTAAAACAAGTGTTTAGGTTGTTTTTTTTATTACTCTTTTATAAAACAAAACCGGCTTTTTAACCGGCTCTGCTTTCGCAATTTATTTAATGTTTGCTTGATCTAATTATTAACCTTTTGTTTAAAAACGTGCCCCTTTCTAGCTTGTTCGATATTTGGTGTATCAATTTCAAAAACATAAGCATCTGCGGGAGCAAGATTTACACGTAGTTCATTTTCGCTAACCTGAAATTCACTTTTCTCACCGTATTCTGGAATCATATTCTTTAACTTCTGCTCTTGTTTCAAACCTGGAATTTGAATTTTACAGGTTACGTTTCTATTAGGATTCTTATTTGCTACAACTAAAAGAGTTCTATCATTATTATGTCTTGCAAAAGTAATAATTTGATCATTCTTATCATCTATCTTGTCTAATTCTATAAAACTACTGTTTCTATCAGCCAATACATCCAAATTTTCACTTCGCATCTTTAATACACCTTGCATTACACGTTCAATATCCGGATAATCTCCACCAGGTTTTCTAGATAAATTAAATAAAGCCAAACGATAACGGTGTTCATTCATCAAAGTCTTTTCTGTATAAGTTTCTATATTTTCTGTATTTCTATATTTATAATCATAATAATCACCTGTTTGGAAACCGTCTATAAAATAAGGATTACACATTGGAATTGTTGCTTGAAGTACAGTAGTTAACTTACAGAAATTCTCGCCACCGTGTATCATAGAAGAACTATCGTCATGAGTTAAGAATGATCCTATTACACTTTTTCCAGCTGGCAAACGATGAGACAGATCTAAATTAAACTTTACATAATCATTAAACTCTGTTGCATTCTTCCAGTCATGAAAAATATGATACTGACCGTAATATTCATCAAAACCAGCTCTCAACAAATCTTCTGGCCTGTCATAAGGCATATTTACCATTGGAGAAGCACACTCATATGTATAGCTTTCTGCAAGCCAAGCAAACTCAGGGTCCCTTTTATGAGAATGATTTATTAACACATCCCAAAATTCAGGGGGCTTAGCTCTTGCTACATCAGCTCGTATACCGTCAATACCTAAATCTATACAAGCATCAACATATTGTTTATGCATTTCTAATAACTTCGGATTAAGAGTCCTCTCCGCTTCATCAGCCCAAGGCTCAAACATTCTTATATCAGCCCAACCTTGAGGAGTTTTATCTTCACCGTTTCTTCCATAAGCCATTAACTCTGGTTCTGCCTCAAACATATCTACAGAAGCACAGCTTGGCAAATCTAACATCACACTTATACCACGTTTATGACACTCATCGATTAGAGCTTTAAATTGTTCATCAGGTGAACGAGGATCATTCTTATCTATAATCATTGGATCTATTGCCAAATGACCATCCTCTGTTACATATTTAGCTGGTGAATATATTGAACCTGCGGTACCCATTGCATTCTTCTTTCCGGTTGGATGAATAGGGAGTATATGGATTGTATTTATTCCTGTAGATTTTAATTCATCAAGTCTTGAAATAGCACTTAACAATGTTCCATTCTTCTCACCAGTAGACAAAGTGACTTTATCATCGCCATTTAAATCTTGCGCTGTAAAAGTTCGTGGTACAATTGCCATCATGACACTTTGATTATTCTGAACTTTTGTACGTAAATTATTTTTATATGGTTTAACTTCCTTTATGGATAAATCGACCTTCTTAACGGTAGGAGCATTTATTCTTGCCAAATTGTCCAAATAACTATTTGTTACCTCACCGCTTAATGCAACATTTTTTTCTTCAGTCGCTTTATTTAAAGGTGGATTTATACTTGAAGACCTAAAACTAATAGGAATTACTTTACTTATTTGCATCATCGCTCACCTTCCTAAATATATTTTGTGGATTTCTTATTTTTCCAAAACCAAATTGAGATATTATTGTTGCTCCAATAACGCTTCCACCAATTGCCGAAGCTATTTTAAGCCATTTTTGATTTCCATATTTACGTTCTGCAGCATTCTTTATCATTTCTACAGAATTTTGTGCTACCAAATTGAACTTTGACATTCTCGTTTGCTCTGATTTTGTATATTTTTTCAAAACACTTGAATCAAAATTATGATTTGGTTTTGTAAAATCGATATTATTATTTCCCATTATATCTTTAAATCTCGTAATATATCTTTTGAATCGTCCAAGTACATCTCCTGAAGCTATGTCTTTTGATATACTCAAACCTTTTTCTGTGGATGTTGTAAGGTTAGAATTCCAAGTTCTATTCATAACATCCTTATAAAATTCAGAATTATTTATCGTATTCAATTTCATTGTATGATCAGAAGATGTTGCTGTTAAAAGGGCGTTACGACCGAAGTTTGCAACTTCTTTATTGTAATCTCCTTCCGGTAACGGGCGCTTATACTCTTCTAATAAATGTAAAATTCTGTTAAAAGAATTTTTAGCCCCCTGATAACGCTCTATAATTCTTGAAATTTCCAGATTTTTTGAAGAACCAACACCTCTTGAATTATATTTTGCATATTCTAATTTATCTGCTTTTGATAAACTCCAATAACTTTTATCTGCATACTTATCAACTTTTACACCATCTAAAAGGTCGAATAAATCTTGCCTTGAGTTTATTGTATTTGATAATGTAGAAACATCTTCTTTTACCAATTTATCAATTGTATTATTAAACTTACCTATTTTATTAAGTCTTTTTGCAGTATTATTATAGTTATTTTCTATACCTGTTATTAAATCCTTTAAATGAGATTCTGTATTACTTTTTCCATTTAAGTTTACTTCCATCTCTGACATAACCTTCGCAAGCTTCGTAACAGCTTCTTGATATTTATTTTCATCTTTTGTCAAATCACTTAAATGTTTTTCTAATATTTCTTTTGTAAACGCCTCTGACTCCCTCATTTGTTTTAAATCTTTATATTTTATACCTAAAACTTCTAACAAAGTTTTCTCAAATTTGTTATAAGAACGAGCTATAACAGTTTCTGGAGCATGCTCTACTTTAAAAGATTTACATTTATCCAGTAATTCCTGATTTGCCTTAAAATCACCTAATACTTTGGCAAAATCTACAACATCTTTTATATTATTTTCATTTACATATCTGCCATGGTTAGACTTTATGTTTTTAGATAAATTCTCCAATACTTCATTACGATACGCACTTAAAGCCTCTTTTGGCATACCTGTCTCAGAATTTATTTTATTATCAAATAACTTTTTAAACTCTCCTTTAATTAAAGAAAGTTCTTCATCTGTTATTCCATTAAAATCATATTTTTTTACAATCTCCGAAACTTCTTCTTTAGATGGAATAAATACCTTTTCTAAAATAGTCCTATTAGAAGAAGGTATATTTGCTCTTATAGAGTTAACTAAATTGTCTGCAAAATTATCACTTAAAGAATAAGCTCCCTTACTATCAGGTAAAAATATCTTTGATAAATCGGCTTTTATACCTTCTGCAGCATTTGTATCCAATCCTTTTGTAAGAATTTCAACTAAATTATCGTACTCTACCTTTGGCAGTTGTTTTCCTTTATAATTTACCAATATTTTTTCAACTTCCTTACTTAGTTTATTAGATTTAATGCTGTCAATCTGATCACTCATTGCTTCAGTTTTATGTAAGACTTGCGTAATTTCTGAATTATAATGTTGATTTCTCACTTTTTCCATTGCCGGACCTACAAGCTTTTCAAGCCCACAACACATTAAAGCCGCTAGTACAGGAGTACCAAAACCTGCCATTAGCATCCACAATGTATTAGTTTGTATACCGACCTTTCTTGCTTGTTCTTTGATTAAATCATGACGATTTTTTATTCCTCTAGGAATTCCCATTCTATCCCCGATTACATCCAAATCTTCTCCTGGGTAATCACCTTTATACATATCAAATGGTATGTAATTTGGATCTTGGAACACTGATTTTTTTCGACCTTGATCATCTATATATTCTTTTCCTATATCAAAACCTTGAATAATTCTAGAAGGTGCTTTTATTGCAACTAATGGAAATAGTGACATTGAAGCTAGAAAAGAGCCTAATCCTGCAAATTCCATAAATCTTACCATCGGATTCTTTGTTCTGGCTGCAAGCATTGTGGCAATACCTAGACCTCCTATTACTAAACCGACATCATTCAATCTACCTTGCTGGTGATCATTTGCATTTCCTGCCAGCCCATCTTTTATAGCTTTTATATCATAAGCTCTGTCTTTTATAAAATATTTGGGTACAGTTACTACTGAATCATGAACTAAATGACCTTCTGGAGGCAAAGGTTTTACATTATTATTAGTTTTTATTGTACCTTTTGCTTCCCTATAAGGTTTATGAGACTTAGTATTTTCTATATTTGTTTGTATAGGAATTATTGCCATACTAAATCACCGTACTTTCTTTGGACTTATCTATAATATTTTTATTTGCCAATTTACCCATATGCTTTGCCTTATATATTGCATTAGCAGTTGTACCAACTGTCAATGCTGCCGTAAATAACATCCAAGCCTTACCTGCATGCTTCATAAACCCTGATCTACCAGGATTTCCTGTCCATAATGTTTTAAATGATTTACCAAAGGACTTTATGAAAGTTTTTGATATCTCTGCAGTATTAGTACCAAAATTTTTCATTCTAGCAGCCATCTTTGTTCCAAATCCTTCACCAGGTTTTGCTATGTGACGTTTTCTATTTGAAATAGAGGTGAAGAAATCTTCCCAACAATCTTGGGTCGCTAATCCTACTCCTATACCTGCCCAAGCATATGATGATAAGCTCTTTGCAGTTTTGGTCGTTGAAATAATATTTTGTATTATCGGAGTAGTTTCTGTTACAGAATCATTTAAATCCTCTCCAAGTCCGAGTTTCTTTGCAATATTATCATAATAAGAAACGCCAATATCTTTTTGTATTAAGTCTTTTCTAAAAAATTCTCTACTATCATAAACTTTTCTCTGCTGTACCTGAGGTATAATTCTTGCAGCCTCACCTGGTTCTTTCGGCAACGGATAATAAACATGCTCTACAGGAAGCTCTATATCGACTCCAGTACCCCAATATACAGGACGAGTTACTAAATCTGGAGATAAGGTTTTGAACAATCCGTATAAAACAACTCCCAATCCCATTTTTTTACCATTTATACCTGCAGCAACACTTGAATTAGGCATTAAATGTTTGTTTACCAGATTAAATAACCCCATAAACATCCCACTACCAACCAAATAAGGTATAATACCCATTGACAAAAATTCGTAAAAATCAGAATTTACATCACCTTTCAATCCTTTTATAGGATATTGTAAAAATGCATTTGTAGTTTTTTGATATTTTTGCCGCATACGCGTCTTCAAGGTATTTGGCAAAATACGAGACTCCATTTCAACTTTATTTTTTTCAGTCTCCGGCTTAGCTCCAAACTTAACATTATTATCTGCTAGACTTAATGATTTAATCATACGAACCCCATCTGGTACCTATATATTTAAAGTTCCCTAAAAAATATTTTTTGCTATTAAAAAAGCATGAACTTTACATTTATTTACAATGTTTTAGGAATATAAAACACACACAAATAATTTAACAAAAACAAAAAATATATACAAGAAAAAGGACTTAAAAAGTCCTTTTATTTCATTCTCGTTCCCCTAATTCTTTATCAATAAGATATAGAGAAACTTTATCTTCACCAAAAAGTTCAAGACGTTTAATTATATTTTTAACATTTTGCTCTTCTTCTATTTGTTCATTAATGAACCAATCTATAAAAGATAGAGTAGATCTGTCACACTCTTCTTCTGCCTGCTTTGCAACCTGCATTACTGATTCGGTAATGCTTTTTTCGTGTTCATATATTTTATTAAAAACAGAAATTACTCCATGAAATTCAAATTCGGGCGTTCGAATTTGTTTTAATGTTACAAAACTGTTCCTTGATATCAAATAATCAAAAAGCTTTAACCCATGCTCTACCTCCTCCTTTGCCTGATGCTTAAGCCAAGAAGAAAAACCAAATAATCCCAACTCTTTCATATAAGCAGACATTGAAAGATATAAATATCCCGAGTAAAACTCTTTGTTTATCTGTTCATTAATTATTCCATTAACTTTATCACTAATCATTTTTATTCTCCCCCCATAAACCGTGTATATTACAAAATTCAACAGCCTCAATCTCTTCTGGTAAACAATTTATATCAAATTCTGCAACCTCTTCTGGATTGAAATATTTTATATGCATTTCTGATTTATCTTTTTTATAAACTTCTATGAATTGGATATAATGTTCCTTTATCATAGGATGAGATTTTACGGTAACATATTTCTCATTCTCTTTAAATTCAATATTTGGAGCGTGTTTCTCTCCCATTTCGGATTTATCGTGTTGGATTCGCTGTAATTTCATTGGTTGCCCACAACAAACCAATTCTCCAAAACTAGGTTCTATAACTTGGATTAAATTCCCACAAACTTCACATTTGTATATTTGTAGCTTTTCAGTAGACATAAATTTTCCTTTCTATAACACATTAATTCTAGCTTTTAAAAAAATAATCTCATTGCCGTATCAGGCTATTTATGGTACTATTTGGGTATGGATAATTTTTTTTCTTCACAACAAAATAATTCTAAAACATCACTTGGTGCTCAGTTTGATAATCTTAAAAACAACTATGAAGCAATTTTTATAGAAGCCGCTGAGAGTATTCGAAAAGAAGTTAATCAATTTAAACCGGAAAACCCTTGCAAAAACTGTCTTATAAAAGATTGTAAAGTAGAAAAAAAAGATATTTTTACAGTATATCCAATGAACTGTGAGTACAGAGATTGGCAACTGAAAATTTTAACATATTTAGCCGGTGATTACAGACAGAAACTCAAAGTTATTTATAAAAATATTATGGATAAGAAGAATGAATATTTTTGCTCAAAGTGCGGTGAATGTTGCAGGCTTGCTACAAGCGAATATTCTTACAATCAACTAAAACAAAGAGCAATGAGGGGGGACAAATTTTCTGAAGATTTTGTTTCAGTTTTTGTACCTTATGAAACAGAAGAAGAAGCAAAAAAGGCAAACCCTGAATACTTCAAATTACTTAATGAATTAGTAGAGGACGAAAAAATTTATTACTATTACTGTCCAAAACTAAAAGATAACTTGTGCAGCGATTATGAAAACAGACCAGATATTTGCAAAAATTTTCCGCATAATCCTTTAAAATTACTGCCGTCTTCTTGTGCTTTTAATGCTTGGAAGAACGAAATTGCGCATGAAGCAATGCTTTTAAAGGCTAAAGTTGACATCATTGACTTTTACAAGGAGAAACTTCAATGATAAATTTGTCGGGAATGAGCCTTAGTGAACTTGAGAATTTAATGTCTGAATTAGGGGCTACGAAATTTAGAGCGAAACAAATTCATAATTGGATTTATACAAAATCGGTTTCTTCAATTGATGAAATGACTAATTTGTCGAAAGATTTTCGAGAACAACTAAAAGAAATTGCTACAGTTACAGATACAAAAATCAAAGTAAAACAAACAAGTAAAGACGGTACTATAAAATATCTAGTAGAATATCCAGATGGAGAGTGCGTTGAGACAGTTCTTATGCGCTTCGACAATCGCGCAAATTTAACAGCTTGCGTCAGCTCTCAAGTCGGATGTGCGGTTAACTGTTCATTTTGCGCTACTGGGAAAGGCGGATTTAAAAGAAATCTTGGCTATAAAGAAATTATTGAACAAGTTTTAACAATACAAAGAGACACCGGACTTAAAGTTACTAATATTGTTTTTATGGGGCAAGGTGAACCGCTTTTGAATATTGATAATGTGCTGAAAGCTTTAGAAATTTTTAACAACGATTTCCAAATCGGTGCAAGAAGAATTACAATTTCCACTAGCGGCATAATACCTGGGATAAATAGGTTAGCAGAATTAGATTTACAATCTACACTTGCAATATCGCTTCACGCTCCTAATCATAAGTTAAGACAGGAACTTATGCCAATTGAAAAAAAATATCCGCTTGATGAATTAAAGAAAGCTCTTTTAAATTATGTAGAAAAAACAGGCAGAAGAATTACCATTGAATATATTCTAATTCACGGGTTTAACGATACCATTGAAGTTGCAAAAGAACTTGCTCATTGGCTTAGGGAAATAAAATGTAATATTAACTTAATTCCATACAATTCCGTTATAGAAAATGATTACAAAAAGCCGTCTGGTAATGATATTATGAAATTCAAATATTTACTTGAGCATTCTGGTAAAAAGGTCACAGTAAGACTGGAACGAGGCGCTGACATTGACGCTGCTTGCGGCCAGTTAAGAGGGAAAAGAGAAAACTTGTAATTTAAGTTTTGGGAGAGTTAACTTGAATATACTGGAAAAAAATTTAACTGCACTATCTAAAAAAGATAAAGAACTTGCTGATAAAATAGCTCAGTACGTTGTAAGTGATGTACCTCAACTCGTTAATGAAAATGGCTTTTATAATCTAAATTACAAAAAAATCTTTCTTCACAATAGACAAAATCCATTAGCCGAAGCAAAAGAAATCTTTTCTATGGCCGAAAATAATCCTGTTACAATACATCTTGTATTTGGTCTCGGTTTAGGCTATCTATTTCAGGTTGCATCTGCAAATTCTTTAGGTACAGTAATTTTATATGAGCCGGACTTAAATATATTAAAAATTGCATTTTCACTTGTTGATTTTTCAAGTGATATTTCAAAAAATAATGTATTTTTATCGGATAATCTGGAAAAAGTCGGAGAATACATTTATCAGAAATCAAACACTAAAAATAAGCCGCTATTATTAACAACAATAGCATATAGAGAGTTGAATACGGCAAACTTTAATCAAATGGTAGAAAAACTTCAACGCATGGTAGGATCTTTTAACCTTGATTTGAAATATACTCAAGAAAAATTCTACCCAATAACAAAAATTTTAATAAGAAATATTCCATACCTTATAAAAGAACCACCTTTAAGCTCAATAAAAGATTTTTATAAAGGAAAAACTGCAGTGGTAGTTTCTGCAGGACCTACATTAGATAGGAATATTGAGAGTATTAAAAAATACAGAGATAATATTGTCCTAATAGTTGTCGGTACAGCAATGAAAACGATTGCAAAACACGGAATTACTCCGGATTTTTTGTGTATAATTGAAGCTTATGATTCTTCCAAACAAATTGAAGGTATTGATTTATCGGAAGTTAATTTTGTTACAGAACCTTATTCAAATTTAAATCTTAGGAAATTTAAATTTAAACAAATATATTCACACATATCAAATAACATGCCTATAAATTCTTTTTGGAGCAAAATAATAAATGAAGACACCTCTGAATACATTTCTAAAGGGACTGTTTCTTATACGGCTCTTAATGTAGCTAGAATATTAGGCTGTTCTAGAATTATAATGGTAGGACAAGATTTGGCATATATTGAAGGGCAATGCTATAGCAAAGATTCTGCATACAAAGATTTAGAATGCCGTTTTAATAAAGATACAAATAAATGGGAAATTACTGCTAAAGATTTTAATAGATTTGTAGCTTCATTAAGCAATTACGAAGACGAAGAAAAGCGAATAAATGCAGCAAAAAGAAGACTAAAGAATCTCAATAATTCACTTTATTATGTAAAAGGTATACAGGGGAATCAAATTCCAACAGAATCAGTTTATGCTGCCTTTATTAAACCTTTAACAGAATTTACTCAAACTTTTAGTGACCGAGAATATATAAATACCTCTCTTGTTGGCGCACAAATTGATGGATATAAAAACATATCTCTGGAAGAAGCATTAAAAGACACATCAAAAATCTCAAACAGAAATGTAAAACCTAATTATACATTTAATATTGATGAAATAAAAGATAAACTACATAAAGAAATCAAAAAACTTAATGAAATACTTCAAGAAATTCAAAATGGGCAAAAAGCTGTAAAAGCATTTAATAATGACTATAAACGTTATAGAAATGCAACTGTAGAAGTTTTAAAAGATTTGAAAAAAGTCACATCTATATTTTTAAAATTAAGTACAACATATCCAAATACTATTTTCGATTTTATAACAGCAAAAGAACGAATAGATTTAGATTATACAATGAAAATGTCTAAAAACTTTAATACAAAAAGTTTGAATGACCTCATAACAAAATTTTCAACGTATTTTGAAAATGCAGACAAAGCAATATTAGACATAAATTCTAGAATTGAATACACTATAGGAGTTCTTAAATGAAAGTTTTAATACAAAGAGTAAAAGAAGCTTCTGTAAGTATTAACAAAGAGCTTTATTCAAGCATAAACCAAGGAATTCTGGCACTTGTTGGAATAGAAAAGGGAGATACTTTAGAAGAAATTCAAAAAATGGCAAAAAAGCTTGTTAATTTAAGGATTTTTCCTGATGAAAACGACAAAATGAATAAATCAATTCTTGATATTAAGGGTGAAATGCTTATTGTTTCACAATTTACACTTTGTGGCAATTGTAAAAAAGGAACACGTCCAAGTTTTGACAATTCTGCTCCGCCGGAAATTGCAAAAAATTTATATGAAACATTCATAATAGAAGTAAAAAATTATGGAATTCATATCGGCACAGGAGTTTTCGGTGCAATGATGGACGTCGCTTTAATTAATGACGGACCTGTTACATTTATGTTAGAAGGGTAAGAGTTTGATAAAAAAGCGGCTTGATAGAAAAATCGAACCGTTTTTTTATCAAGTATTGTTAAACATTTTTAAATAATGTCCTTTTTACTTCTCTGCATTTATATAATTTTAGCTATACTTTTATGCATCAAAACAATATTTTGCAAATAAACCTGTCGCGAGTGACGTTAACAAAAATGCTGGAATCTGCCATTTAGTGCCTTTTAATGTATTATAAGCAGATTTTTTTTGAGCCAAAGATAGCAAATCATTTTTTGTGCCAACTTTCTTTAATACAGATTTTCCAACTCCAAGATCTACAGCACGCATTACTCCCACTCCTCCAGTTATGGCAGAAGCAACTCCACTGATTAGACCAATATCTTTGTTGGAAACTCCTGAAAAAATTGGTTCTTTGATTTTGTCTTTTTCAGCTTTTACATCTGTATTGCCATTTTTAGGGTTCAAAGTGATTGTCTCATGCCTTTCAATTCTAGTACTCATAATAATTCTCCTTTTCTTTTAACTAATTTCCCATTTTTGTAGAAGCCTTTTGCTCCCCCAAATATTCCCGTTTTGAATTCGAATCCCACGCGTATACATTTATAAAAACTTGGTAGAATTTAAAATTGCGCTCTACTACTACGTTTTAGCCATTTTAAATCTATCTTTACAAAACTTTATATTCATTTTTTTTTGCAATAAAACTTAACAATAAAAAAAACTTAATTTATGCTAAACTTTATGTTATGAACGCTTTTAAACATTATACAGTAATGCTTAATGAAGCTGTCGATGCACTTGATTGTCAAGAGGGCAAAATTTATGTTGACTGCACATTAGGTGGCGGAGGACATAGCGAATTAATTTTGAAAAGAATTTCACCAAATGGCAGATTAATTGCCTTTGATATTGACAATGAAGCGATTGCTCATGCAAAAGAAAGACTTAAAAATTACTCCAATTTAACAATTGTGAAATCTTCTTACACAAATATTAAGGAAGAACTACATAAACTTGGAATAGAAAAAATCACAGGCGGAGTAATACTTGATTTAGGAGCTTCATATCATCAACTAACAAAAGCGGAAAGAGGTTTTTCTTTTTCTAAAGAGGCACCTCTTGATATGAGATTTGATATGGATAGTGATTTTTCAGCCTATGATGTTGTAAATAAGTATTCAGAAGCAGATTTAGTAAGGATTTTTAGTGAATATGGAGAAGAACATTTTTCAAAAAGAATTGCAAAAAAGATTGTTGAAATTAGAAAATCTAAAACAATTCGAACAACAAAAGAACTTGCTGATATCATTGTCAATGCGACTCCTCGGATTAAGTCTCATATACACCCTGCTACAAGAGTGTTTCAGGCTATTAGGATAGAAGTTAATAATGAGTTAAAAAATGTAAATTTTGTACTCCATGATATATTGGATTTATTAGACAAAGGTGGTATAATTTCTGTAATAAGTTTTCATTCTTTGGAGGATAGAATTGTTAAACAATTCTTCAAATTTGAAAGCCAAAAGTGCAGATGCAACGATATGATTTGCAAATGCCCGCCGCCAAAAATAGAACTGGTAAACAGAAAGCCTATTATGGCGAGCGAAAAGGAGATTTCGGAAAATCCACCGTCACGAAGCGCAAAATTAAGGGTTGTTAGAGCTATTTAGAAAAACGATGACGGTCGAAATTCGGGAGAGGAGTTATATATTTTGGTTTCGGCTTTAAAAATCAGCAACAAATCTGGGTTGGATAGTTTTATAAAAAAGTTTTCACGGGAGTACAAAAAAGAATATCAGCTTAACCAAAGAACTAAAAAATCTTTTATCGATAAGTCTGTTCAAAATCTAGCTGTTAATAGTATAATAGAAGGGTACTTTCCAAAAGAAAACTTGGTTAAAGAAATGGCTATAAAAAGAGTTAATAAAATGTTATGTATTATTTTAAGCCTACTTATTGGAGTAGTTATCGTGAGTTACTATTTTGTTATCTCTTGTGAAATGAAATTAAATGACTTAAGTAGACAAACTGTTATATTAAATAATGAAAACGAAGAACTGCAGAATAGACTTGATTCATTAAAGTCCTTTAACAATGTTGATAAGACTTTGCAAGAAAATAATATGTTGCAGAGAGCCGGGCAAGTAATCGAAACGCCTGAAGTGACTGTAGATTCAACTTTAGCTACAAAACAATTTAAAAAGAAAAAAATTTTTAACTACGCAATAGGATTTTAATAACATGCTAAAAATTGTATGCGGTGCAGGAAATGAAGATTGTGAAAGCGTAAAAAGATTGGTTTATGTTTACGCAAAAGCTGGTTGCGAATACTTTGATATCTCAGCAAGAAAGGATGTTCTTGAAGCAGCAAAAGAAGCAACTAAATTGGCAGGTCTTACGACTCCCCATTTTTGTGTAAGCATTGGTATAAAGGGGGACCCGCATATTACCAAAGCAAAAATAAAAGATAGTGTTTGTATTAAATGTGGTAATTGTTATAGAAACTGTCCAAATGATGCAATTTATCCATCCATAATAGTTAATGACAAAAGATGTGTCGGTTGCGGAACTTGTGCAAAGAAATGTCCGACTGGCGCTATGACAATGTATGAAAAAGATGTCAATGTAAAAGAAATTTTGCCGTATATGGTACAAAATGGTGTTGAAATTTTAGAACTACACGTCATGGGACAGGATAGGCACGATTTAGATTATAAATGGAATATCATAAATGAGTGCAATCCTAAATACGCATCAATTTGTATTGATAGAGAATATTTCGGAAACAAGGAGGCTATTAGTCGTATTAGAAGCATGATTGCACATAGAAAACCTTATACAACAATTGTACAAGCAGACGGTATTCCTATGAGCGGTTCTGAAGACAATTTTAAAACAACACTCCAAGCAGTAGCCATGGCTGAAATTATACAAAATGCGAACTTGCCGGTACACATAGTCCTATCCGGAGGAACGAATTCAAAAACAGCAGAACTTGCAAAATTATGTGGAATAAACTACTGGGGCATAGCAATGGGCTCGTGGGCTAGAAAAACAGTAAAACAATATATCTATACAGACGATTTCTGGGATAACATGGATGCTCAAGTAAAAGCCATTGAAGCGGCGAAAGGTTTAGTAAACACAGCTCACTAACTATAAGAAATGTAACAAATTTTAAAGTTTTCAAAAAAAGTGCCGTTATATTGAATGAAAATATGAAAGGTACTATTGTGAGTGATAAAAATAAATTCTTACAACTGAATGCAGGATATATTTTAAATTTTTTTAAAAATGCAAAAGAATTGACAGAGAAGGATTTCCGTACTCAGGATACAGCTTTACTTTTTAGTATTTTTAGTGGCGACGTTGGAATTTTGGACAAAAAAGACTATAAGAACCTCTGGCAGCTAGTGAACAAATATGCAAACCAAAATAATGACAATATTTTAGACGGAGATGAAGAAAAAGCCCTATTAGAAGAAATCAACAAAAAGAGTGATAAGAAATTCGACCATACAAGCCTGACTCATTTTCTAATGAAAGTATTTCAAAGACCGGATAAAGTAGATTTAGAAGACACGGCACAGCTCAATGTAGATTTTATGGAGTTAGTAGAAAGTGATATAAGACGCTCAGTTGAATCTACATATAATATAGAAAAAATGTTCAATCCGAATGGCGACAAAAACGTTGTAGAATATGATGAGAATACGGAGACTATTCTATAATCAAAACCGGTGAAGACAAAACAAAGAAACAATCAGAAACTTTTATGTTAGATTCCAGTAACATGTATAAAAGAGTTGAATATGCCAGTACTAATCAGAAAAACAGGGTTGAATATATTTATAACATTTCAAATAAAAATGAGTTATTAAGTATAGTTGAATATAAAAATGACAAAAAAAGTAAAGTTACCGGATATAAAGAAGGACGCCCAGAAGAAATTACAGAATACACCTATGATAATGAGACTATTATCAAGGGGGATATCCTAGTGAAATTAGGACTTATAATGCCAGAGGTAAATTAACTTACCTGATTGATAATAAGAATCAAAAAAGCTATGACAATAAAGGTGAATTAACATTGTTTATGATGTAAAATAAACTAAATCTTCTATCTGACAACTTTTTGCACAGCCAAATAAAAGTCTTCCATGCCAATTGCGATTTTTTGTAAATCAGTATAAGAAGAGGTTTTGCTATACATTTTTTCAAACAATCCTAGTCGTTCTAGCGCATTAGAAAAAGCATTTGTTAATGCCTCTACCACACATCAGAGCCAAGTTTTTACTTATCTTGCAATAATTGACAATCTTTGCCCTTCCTCTGCCTGTTCATTATGTTTATATGGATTTGATACAAAACTATATTGAGAATATTTGTTTTGATGACCTTTGAATATTATATTCTTAATCTTCTTTAAAATCATAACACCATTCTTTGCAGTCATACCGTCCATTATAATCTTACCGCCATCTTTTCTTACTATTGCTTTTTTATTACCAACTTGTTTTACTACGTATTCAGTTTTATCCTTTGCATTAGCATTCATAAATACTGTACCTACAGGAAGTGCAACACCTGCTCCAAGCATTATCATATCCAAATCTGATTTTGGTAAAATCGGAACATATTTATTCTCCGGATTTATTGATTCTATATTGTTTTCTTCAAAGAACTTTTTACGTTTTTCTTCTGTATCAAGACCATATTTTTTGAAATAGTCAAATCTGTTTGAAAATTCTACATCACCAGCATTAAATACTGAAACTGTAATGTCTCCATTTGCATTCTGCATCATAAAAGCAAGTTTTGCTAAATCCTTTGTCAAAAGACGTCTTTCTACATTTAAGGCATCTTTTTGCTTTTTAGCCTCTGACTCATTAATTTTACCCTCTTTTTTTTGCTTGTCGATTTCTTTGAATTCTTTATTTATTTGATTAATTCTATACTTTATTTCACTTCTAGTTCTTGAATGAGTTGCAACTTCCAGTAAATATGGAGTACCATTATTTAATGGTGCTAACTCTGAATTACTTCTATCTTTTACTGTTTCATTTATTGTATCTCTTATTGTTCTTCTATATTTGCCAATTGCAGATTCATCATCCAACTCTGTCCAAGGTAGAGCATTTCTATTTTGTAAATAGACGTTTTTAGCCTTTTCTTCATAACCTGTCATACCAAATTCATCACCTGAATACACCGTTGGAATTCCTGGAAGAGCTTTTAAAAATTCCATAATCATAGCTTCTTTAGCCACACCCGGCTCTGTTGCTGACTTATACAATCTTTCTACAATGTCTTTTTTATCAGAAATTTGTTTGCCAGATTTGTACTCTGCTTGATTTACAGCCATCTCTAATGCAACTTTTAAATCTCTTGCAGCATAACCATTTTTTCGCATTGCTGTTATAGGATCTTCTATTTTTTTGAAATCTTCTGTATGAGAAGATATAGTATCTTTATTATATTTTTCAGCAAAATCCTTGAAAGCTTTATCTAATTGACTTTTTGCATCAACATTTAAACCAGATTCTACGTAAGAGTCCTTTAAAAGTCTTGCAAGTTGAATTGTATACAAACTATACTTAGAATAATTTGGTTGATTACCAACAATCTCTGCTGCATATTTCTCGTTTTCAGATCTTACATTTGCTGGTAAATCTTTCCAATCAAAATCACCATGAACTAAATAATTAGATAAATCTTTTTCATTAGCCTTTTTTACTACAGCACTCTTTAACTGTATTCGTTCTGATGTTGAAAGTTTTAATCCGTTATTTTCTGCTAAAAAAAGTATTTCATCTAATGCATTATTTAATGATGAAAGTTCTTTTATTCTTATTTTTTGAATATTCTCAGTAGCACCTTCTCCAAGATAATTGCCATAAGTTAAATCGACAATCGCATCCATTAAACATTTCTTATCTTTATCTGAAATCGATTTATCTTCTTTTATTACTGATATCAATAACTTGCTGTTTGCAACCGCTCTTGGACTTACTGTTAAAAAATAATCGTTATTATCAACATTCAATCTAAGCTCAATTGGAATCTCAGAATCTTTCTTTGCACCTGATAAAACTTTTATTGCTTCTTGTCTATACTTATGATTTTGAGAAAAATTCTTATAATCATTTAATAGATTTGAATGAAACAATTCCATATCAACAGAAAGACCGTGAAGCATTCTTGGTTTATCATGGTTTCCCATAAAAGTGTATAAATTTCTCAAATAATCTGCATTTCTCGTTTGTAATAATAGAGAAAGTCTACTCATAAAATTATCATGGGTATCACATCCACCTTTTCCACTTTCGAAAGTATTTGCAAAATTTGTTAGAACTCCAGTAAAGAAATATGAATAAGCAGCCTCTGAAGTAATACCTGTTTCATTAAAAAACTTTGCCAAAGCATCAGGCTCACCATTAAATTTTTGATTTATATCTGTCAACCCATCATAAGGACAAGAATCTATTCCATAAGTATCACGCATAAGATCCGGAATATCAGTTATTTCTGCCACTATATAAGAATTTGGATTTTCTGATTTAACAGCCTGAACAAATTTCCCCCAGAATTTTATTGCATCATCCCAATTATCATCAAAAGCATTATCTTCATTTCTAACAGCATCCATATCCATAACATCTTTTGCCGCATCAAGTCTCCAATCCAAACCTAACCCAGCTCTATCAACAACCGCTTCTGCGATTCTAAAACTTGAAGTATCCGTTCCTGAAATTAGCTTAGAAATAGCATCCGCCACATAAGATATATCACCATCCGAAAGACTTCTTAATCCTTTATCAATTTTCTTTTCAAGTTTAAGAGCCTCATCCTCAGGACTATTCCCGTTGACACCTAAAGCCTTAAGAGATGTACATTCTTGTAAAGTTTCATAATCATATGTAATTTCTCCAGAAGGAAGAATTTTTGTCTTTAAGTTATCTCCTCCTAAAGATTTAAGAAATGCATACTTCGCGATATCTTTTCCAAGAAGTTCTAAAACATATTCTCCATACTCTGTATAATCACCACTACTATCCAATAGCTTTTCATTTGCAGACTCATTCACCTTGCGAATTACTGCATCTGCAAAATTTTTAAGCTCATTATTATACAAACTATTTACTTTATTATAAATATTCGCGTATGGTTCTACTAAATGAGGATTATTCTGTTTCATTAAATCAAATCTTGAAACACCTATTGTATCATCGGTTGTAGCCCTGTTTGAAAAATAAGAAGTCGACAATACACCTACAGTATTTTCTCCTAATTCTAATGTATCAAGAGGCAAACTCATCAGTGCCTTTATTGTTACATCATCTTTAGATAAAATGCCTTTTGGGGAAAGTTTATAATGACCATTTATAATATTCGTTAGTACATTACTATCTAACTTAGCTTCCTCTGGAAGCTTTCCTTCTTTTATAAGTTTATCAATTTCTTCTGCTGATTTCACCTTACCTATAGTTCTTGCAGTATAAATAGTTTGAATATCTTTAACTTTTCCAGTCCAATATTTGCCTGCTTGAATAGCCATATCCTGAACTTCTTTGGTTCCTTTTTCAATTTGCTTTCTTTCATAATCACGTTCTGAACGGCTTACTATTGATTGAATATTTTTCTCATCATAACCAGAAATTTTATAATTCATCTTTGCCATATCTGTATTGGCATCCCAAGCAACAAAACCACCTTCTGTTTTTTTATCAATCTTGAAATTAGAAAAATGCGCAGCCATGATTGTACCGTCAGCACTATCTAAATTTATATTTTTACCAAACTTATTATTCAATTCATTTATAACTTTAATTCTATTATCATACTCTTCAGGCTTTATCTGGAACACGTAGTTTATTACAGTATCATCATGACTATTTATGTCAAGAGCTTTGCCCTCTGTCAGCTTTTCATAATTTATAATTGCTTTATCTAAATCCTTTATTTGACTATCACTTGCCTGTGAAGCATCATAAATTTGACATAAAGTCTCTTTATTCGGATTATAATCAGGATTTGCAACTTTTTTATAAGTTCCATTTGATTGCAATTCATAATTGTAAGGCGAATTTACGATTCTATGGCGTAAGTTTTCTTTGTTTTTTGGAACAACTCCAAATCCTAAGTTAGAATTTTTTAAGCCTGACATTCTAAACCAATAATATGTTTGAGGATTTTTTTGTGCCCACCTAATAGCATATTGAAAATGTATTCCTTCTAATCCTTCAGAGGTGAATGTTCCATCATAAACATATTTCATTCCATTTTTATACAATTCACGGAAATAAGAGGCAAAATTTTCTGTATTTCCCATATTAGGCGAAACCTGCATATTATTCTTATTCCAATAACCTAAAGACCATCCTTTTGAGCCATTAGCCATTGGAGTTGAAAATACATATCTATATCCTGCATTCTTTAAATATGGAATTATCTTTTGTGCTCCAGCTATATTACCACCATATATATTGGAAAAGTTTTTTATTACACCTTCCATTTTCTTTTGGTAATCCTTGTCATATACTATCTCACCGGTATTAGAATCGCTAAACCCCGCAAACCTTGCTCCCGGCATCAAAGAATCCGGAGTAATAAGATAGCCCGCACCTTGTACAATTGGAGTTGTTCCTTTTCTTGAAACCAATGTATGCGTATAATTAGATATTGGATCTTCTCCATAATCCTCTTCATAACTCAAAATACCATCTGAGCCTTTAACTTCTTTAACCCACTGTTTATTATTAACTCTATAAACATATTCTCCATTTTGAGATTTTATTTTCACACCGGTGTCAGCGCCTTCCCAAATTACTTTTCCAGTAGATTTATCTTTTCTTACAACCTTGTATGCAAAAGGTGCATCTTTATCTAAATTCGTAATATCTTGTATATTAACGTCAACTCCGTCTTGATTCAAATTAACTACTGCTATAGGTTTTTCTGAGAGTTTGTAATTATATTTATCAGTTAGTGTTGCGCTGTATATATGAACTTCACAATTTTCTTTTTCACTATCATAAGGATAGTTAAACCTCATAACTGTTTCACCAACATTATTTTTAACATGTTGATAAGCTTTAAAACCGACATTACAAACACCATTAATTCTATTTACAAACACTTTCTGAAACTCCTTCTAAATATATAAAGAATTAAAAAATTTTTTTTTTGCCATATTACAGGCATGTTTTTTTTAAATGTTACAAAATTTAATATTGTATATAATACACATTATCACTAAATTTCTGACTCCATTATATTACAACAATTTAAAATATCAATTATACTTAGAACATAAAACTGACTAATTGACAAACTTTACACATCTACACCTGACATCATATTAATTAAAGTATCAATAGTATTTTGCATACTTACTGAATCCGTGGTTCTTTGTTGTAAAAAAGCATTTATTTTTGGCATCATTTCTATTGCTATGTCGAGTTTAGGATTAGATCCCGGTTGATACATACCTACGTCTATCAAATCCTTATTTTCTCTATACATCGACATAATTTTTCTTAATTTTGAAGCAGCTTCCTTATGAGGCTGACTAGCTATAGCTGACATCAACCTTGAAATGCTTCCGAGAATATCAATAGCAGGATAGTGGTTGGCCTCCGCAACTTTTCTCGACAAGAAAATGTGCCCATCAGTAATACCTCTTACTGTATCTACAATAGGGTCATTTATATCGTCTCCCTCCATCAGAACTGTATAAAAAGCTGTAATAGATCCTTTAGGACTATTACCAGCCCTTTCAAGAACTTTTTGAAGCCAAGAAAATATTGAAGGCGGATAACCTTTCATTGTTGGAGGTTCTCCTATTGAAAGCCCTACCTCACGACCAGCCATCGCACAACGAGTAACAGTATCTGTCATCAAGAATACTTTTTTACCTTGATCTCTGAAATATTCACACACAGCAGTTGCTGTTAAAAGGCATTTCTGTCTTATTAAAGGTGGTTGGTCTCCTGTTGAGCAAACCAATACAGATTTTTTCATACCTTCAGGACCTAAAGCATCTTCTACAAACTCTTTAACTTCTCTTCCACGTTCTCCGATTAGTGCAACTACGTTTACATCAGCATCAGAATTTCTGGCAATCATACCTAAAAGGGTACTTTTACCAACCCCAGATCCTGCAAACAAACCCATACGCTGTCCGCAACCGAACGTCAAACAAGAATCTATTGCTCTAACTCCTGTAGAAAACATTTCTGTAATAATAGGTCTTTCAAAAGGTCCTGGAGGTGGCCCCTCTACAGGGCGCCAAAGAGCACCTTCTATATTCATGGGCTTTCCGTCAATAGGTTCCCCCATAGGACTTATAAGACGCCCCAAAAGAAAATCTCCTACAGGAATTATAATAGGTTTTCCAGTTGTTGTAACAAGACTTCCTTGCCCTATACCGGCTCCATCATATAAAAGAAGCAACTGTGCAGCATCACCCTTAAAAGCTACAACCTCTGCAGGCTTTTTCTCTCCGTTTGCCGCTTCTATATAACACAAATCACCAATTTTAAGACCTGGTAACTTTACTTCTACTGTCAAACCCACAAGTTTTGATACACTTCCCTTAAACTGATACAGTTCTAGGTTCTCTATAGTATGACTAACTTTGGATTTCAGACTATCTATAAATTCCTGATTAACACCTTCCATATGATTTATTTTAACATAGATACTATATTTGGTAAAAAATTAATTTTAACCTCTTTCACATATAGTTCTTGCCACATAAACGCCCGAAGCCGATGCTTGGATAAGTCCCCTCGTTACACCAGCACCATCACCTATCGTAAATAAGTTTTTAACTCCTTCTGTTTCCAATTCGTTTGTTAATTTTACTCTTGCTGAATAGAATTTAACTTCTATTCCATATAGCAAAGTATATCTTGATGCAGTACCAGGAGCAATTTTATCAAGAGCAAAGAGCATTTCTATAATACTTTTCATCTGTCTATATGGTATTACCAAACTTAAATCTCCAGGGGTTGCACAAGTTAGAGTCGGAGTGATTATACTAGATTGAATTCTTTCAGGCGTAGAGCGTCTGCCTTCTAATAAATCCCCAAAACGCTGTACCAAAATACCTCCAGCCAGCATATTTGCTAAACTTGCAATATGTTGTCCATAAGCTATCGGTTCCTTAAATGGTTCAGTAAATTTCTTACTAACTAACAACGCAAAGTTTGTATTATTAGTCTTTATATTTGCGTAACTATGCCCATTTACGGTTGCTATCCCGTTATAATTTTCTTGTACAACTTCTCCATTTGGATTCATACAAAATGTTCTGACTTCATCACCAAAAGTCGGAGAATAGTAAACTAATTTTGACTCATACAACTTATCTGTCAATGGTGAAAATACAGGTGCAGGAAGTTCTACCCTAACACCAACATCAACTGCATTATTTACCATACCAATTTTATTTTTAGCAAACTCATGTGTTAACCAATCTGCACCTTCACGACCTGGAGCAATAATTGTATATTCAGCTCCTATCGTATCACCATTATCTAAAACAATTCCCTTAACTTGTTCACACTCTACTATCAAACTTTGTGCTGATACATTATTTAGAATAGTAATTCTCTCATCTAAATAATCCTGCATATGTTTCAAAACATCGAGACTTCTTTCTGTACCGAGATGTCTTACTGGAGAATGCACAAGCTTTAATTCTGCAAGAGCAGCCTGACGCTCAATTTCTCTAAAGACTTCCATATCGGTTCCAAATACTTCATCGGTAGCACCATGCTCTATATACATATCATCAGCGTATTTTATCAGTTTTTCGACGTTCTCGCGAGACATGTAGTCAACCAAATGACCGCCAACATCTGGAGTTAGAGTTAATTTGCCGTCTGAAAATGCACCAGCTCCACCCCAACCGCATAATAATCCACAGCGTTTGCAATTCACACACTTTGCGGCGCCTTCACGTATAGGACATTTTCTTTTTTCGATTTTTTGTCCTTTTTCTATAAGAATAACCTTCCACTCAGGACGTAACTTTACAATCTCAAGCGCAGAAAATATACCAGCAGGACCAGCACCTATAATCGCAACATTATACATTCAAATACTCCTAACTACCCTATTACTTATATACAATACCCTAAATTTTTATTAAATACAAGTAGTTAGCTATTTTGTAAAACCTACAAATATTTTGATTGAATAAGCTTTTTCAAAGCCTTGGCATTTACTGCCTGCGGTTCTATATCTATGATTTTATCTAAATTCTTCAGAGCATCTGCATAATACCCAAGATTTTTCTGAACGACAGCTATTGAATAATATGCATCTATAAAATTAGGATCCAATGCTACAGCCTTTACAAAATCATCCAAAGCCTCTTTGGGATTGGTCTTAATTATCAACTGACCTCTATTAAAATAAGCATCCGTCATATTTTTATTTATACTTATCGCTTCAGAGTAGTTATCATAAGCCTCTTTATCTCTTCCCAAACTATGACAAGCAATACCTTTATAAAAATATGCTAACTCTGATTTTTTATTATATTTTAAGGATTCCTCAAAATTTCTTATAGCCTCTTCTATGTTACCTTCATTTATTTCTGATATTCCAAGACTTAGGTAGAATTTCTCACTAAAATCCTCATCATCCTTCATACAAGCTTTTGAAAATAATAGAGCTTTATTATCAATAGCCATCTGAAATTTTGGATTCAATATTATAGCCTTATTATAATCAGCTAATGCACCATCATAATCGCCTTGCTTATATTTGGTATATCCTCGATTATTATAAGCCAACGCACATTTATTATCTATATCAATAGCCTTGTTATAATCCGCAATAGACTCGTCATAATAACCAAGCTCATTATTAACAAGACCACGATTAATAAGAGCATCTAAAAATTTATCATTGACTTCTATCGCTTTTGTATACAAAACCTTTTTCTCATTCAGATCTGATGATATAAGAGCTAAATAAAAATAATACTCGTCTTCACAATTTAAACGTTTTAAATCTCGTTCTATTAATTTTCGTGCATAATCCAAATCATTGGCATTCAAACTATTTATAATCTTTTTTATAACTTTATTTTTTTCTTTCATTTTTTCATTATAACACAGTAATCGGGCAGATTAAACTGCCCAATTACACAATTAATCTACTTTACAAAGAAACTTGCATTAACATTTGCATTTATTTTTATTACACCGCCAGAAATGGATGTAGAAGTTCCGGCTGCAGAATCTGCAACCGCTGAATTCACAAGCATATTTTTTGCCATATAAAATCTTGTATTTCCGTAATTATTTGCACTACAACTTACATTAAAACTTCTTACACCATCAAGTGTTGTACCTAAATTCTTTGCCAAAAAACCTGCTCTTGTTTGGGCTTTTTTCGTAGCTATTCCTAAAAGCTCGTTACATTGATTATCATAAGTTGAAATTGAGAAGTTTAAGTTATCTACGTTAGTAGCGCCGGCTTCTATTGCTTTATCAATCATTTCTCCGACTTTGTCAAGAGATTTTGTATGCACAATTACTCTATTAGAAACTTCATACTTATCAAAATTTCTTTTGCTTCCGGAATAACTATATATAGGCTGTGCGCTATAGTCTGAAGTTTTAATATAATCTCCATTTTTAGGATTTAACATTGAGGCTAAAGTTGAAAGAACTTTATCTGAAGCCTCTTTATTTAACTGTGTTGCTTTCTGCATAGATTTTGAATCCGATGTTTGAACCGCAAATGAGATTTCTGCCACATCCGGCGCAATCTCCGTATTCGCATCCGTTGAAACAGAAATATAACCCTTCTCAGATCCTTGTGTGATGGCTTGAGCAGTTATTACTGTTGAACTAAACAAACCCATTACTAAAGCTAATACTAAAACTTTTTTCATTTTCCCTCCTAAATTTCCTTTCATTATTATAAACGATTTTACTTTCATTTTGTTCATTTATAATAATGAAGATATGAAAGCTTTAATTTACAAAAATAATAATATAGAATTTATAGACAAACCGAAGCCTGAAATTCAATCTCCGAGAGATGCAATTGTAAAAGTTAAGTTATCTTCTATTTGCACAAGTGATTTGCATATTATTAAAGGATTTGTTCCTCAAGCAAAAGAAGGAATAGTTCTCGGACACGAATTTGTCGGAGAAGTTGTAGAAATCGGAGCAGATATATCCAATATAAAAGTAGGAGATAGGGTAAGCGCAAACTGTGAAACTTTCTGTGGAGAATGCTATTTTTGCAAGCGTGGTTTCATAAATAATTGTGTTAATGGAGGTTGGGAGCTCGGATGCAAAATCGACGGCTGCCAAGCTGAATTTGTAAGAGTTCCTTTTGCTGACAAAGGGCTTACAAAAATTCCTAATAACGTAAGCTTCGAAAATGCTCTTTTTGTGGGCGATATACTATCAAGCGGATATTTTGGAGTTGAACTTTGTGACATAAAAGAAAATGAAACTTTAGCGGTTATCGGAGCAGGACCTGTTGGATTATGCACTATGATGTGTGCTAAAGCTATCAAAAATTGCAATATTATTGCTATAGATATTGATAATAAAAGGCTTAATTTAGCAAAAAAACTCAAATTTGCAGACTTTATTTTTAACCCGAATGAAATTGATATTAAAAATGAAGTTTATAAAATAACTCAAAATAGAGGTGCCGACGGAGTCGTAGAAGCCGCCGGAGGAGATAACACATTTGAGATGGCTTGGAAAATTGCAAGACCTAATTCTGTTGTCGGAGTGGTTGCTATGTATGAGGAAAACCAAATTTTACCTCTCCCACAAATGTATGGAAAAAACATTATTTTTAAGACAGGAGGAGTCAATGCAACTCATACAAAAATGCTTCTTGAGCTCATTTCTAAAAAACTTATCAATACGGATTTTTTAATTTCAAAAAAATTCAAATTTGACGAAATTAAAAATGCATATGAATATTTTAGAAATAAGACAGATAATTGTCTTAAAGTTGCAATAAATTACAATTAATATTCGTATATACAAACATTCTTTGTGATTATATACTTCTAATCCTTAAGAATAATTTTTTATAAAATAGCCAATATTTCTTCACATACTAATTGCTAAAAGTCAAAATTTGTGCTAAAATACACCAATAAAGTTGGTGTGAGATTTAAACTGATATCCTAATGGTCATATAGTGTGTTACTTCAAAATAGGAGGAAAAAGATGAAACTGATTACAAAAGAGAAAAAAACAGTTAAATCTGCATTCAATGATGAGTTCGAAAATTACTTAAAGAAACAGCAGATTAAAACTACTTTCAATGGTTACGAAATTGAGTCATTTTCTTGGTACAGAAAGGCTTTGGGATTAGCATAGGGGTTATTTTCAGAGATTTCGGGAGTATGAAAGTGTTAGTAGAATAAAAAAGGCAAAGCTGTAAAGTTATAGTTTTGTCTTTTTTAATTCTACATTTTATTATTTTCTATTTTCAGCTTTTCTCGTGCCGACTTCCACCCCAGGCAAAACAAGAACTGCAGGAATAATCCTAGCTATATTATGAACCCATTTTGAAGTTGATATGTAAGAAGCTCCTGCAACCAGATCGTCTAAGTGTGCAGAGAAGTCAATCAGTTTAACTCCACGTTCATCCTTAGTTTTAAATAAAAAATTACCAAATTTATTCATTAAAAAATTTGCAAGGTAAACTCCTGTAAAAATTCCAGCCAAAGAGCCAACAGATTGTGCCAACTTTCCGTGTTTACAGCATATTTTATTAAATAAAGCGACAGTCAATATTGGAACTGAAATATTTCCCATTTGCATGATTGCTTCACGCATTTTTGCTTTTCTATCGTTTTTATCTTTATCTATAATAAAACCACCAGCAAGTCCGCCAAGACAAGTTCCAACACCCATAGAAATTATTTGTTTTGCAAAAAATGGAGTTGAGGCAACATATGATTTCTTAAAATTTTTAAACATCTTTGCTGGACTTAGAGAATATCCGGAGCCTTTTGCTAATACTGCTAAACTGGCTCCAATTCCTAATGCTGAAGTTGCTGCAACAACAGCTTTCTCTTTTAATGTACATTTATCCTTATCACCAGAAGAATGATGGGAAAAAGCTGTATTTGAAAAGTTACTCTTTATGGGACTTATATTCATACTACTACCTTCCGGATATAGTAAAACCCCTAAAAAATAAAATTGCCCCAATATTAAAAAAAATTAACAAACAGGAGAATAAAACTTTGAAATTTCTTCAAAATACTTTTCTAAAGCCTTGTAACCATTATAGATTTCATCTGTTACAGTCGAATACCTGCTTGCTACTATATATTTTAATTCTTTTGATCTTATTTGTAGCAAATTATCAGCATCTTTCCTTAGAAGATCATTACTTGATGTTGACCATTTTTTCAAATAAGACAACTCCTCATTAATCTGCTTTATTGTAGAAAACTCTAAAGTATTAAAATCATACTTTTTAAGGAGCTGAAGTTCTGAGTTTGAGATCCTGCTTTGAACAGCTTGGAACTTGTACACACGCTTAATAATTACGTAATTATCAGCAATTCTTCTGTGAGAATATGGAACAGAACTTTTTGCAAGCAAAGCCGAAGTCGACAATGCTGTAAAAGAATCATCCTCTCTTGATAAAGAACTCTGCACAGAATTTACAGTTTCAATCTTCTTATTTATCACAAGCCCAAACTCCTTTCCCCCTCAATATATATCTATATTATATTAATCCTAAAAAAATGTCACTACCTTATATAATAATATTTACATTCTTAAACACAAAAAAAAGGAGGAGAATTAAATTCTCCTCTTTTTTACTTCAAAATAGACTTAGCATAGAGCACAAGAACTATTTAAAGACTTTTTTAATACATCTACCTTATCTAGCTGTTCCCAAGGTATATTCATATCAGTTCTACCTACATGGCCATAAGCAGCAAGTTTTTGGTAGAATTTTCCGCCATTTTTAGCTGGTAAATTTCTCAAATCAAAGTTTGAAATAATTGCAGCTGGACGTAAATCGAAATTCTTGCGAACTAATTCTGAAATTTCATCGTCTGAAATTCTACCTGTTCCAAAGGTGTCAACAAAGATTGAAACCGGTTCAGCTACACCAATTGCGTAAGCTAACTCAATTTCACACTTATCTGCAAGCCCTGCTGCTACAATATTTTTTGCTACATATCTTGCAGCATAAGCTGCTGATCTATCTACTTTCGTTGGATCCTTGCCAGAAAAAGCTCCGCCACCATGACGAGAGTACCCACCATAAGTATCAACAATAATTTTTCGTCCTGTTAAACCAGAATCACCCTGAGGACCGCCAACTACAAATCTACCTGAAGGATTTATAAGTATTTTAGTATTTGAATCAGGTTTTATTGATTCAGTTTCAAAGACATAATCTATAACACATTTTTTCAAATCATCACTTATTATCTGCTGAACTTTTGCATTATCGCTAACACCATTTATTTCAGCAGCATGTTGAGTAGAAAGCAATACAGTATCTATTCTTGAAGGTTTACCATCTACATATTCTACAGTAACTTGAGATTTTCCATCAGGTCTCAAATACTTAAGAATACCTTCTTTTCTTACTTGAGCCAACCTAAAAGATAGTTTGTGAGCTAAACTTATAGGAAGTGGCATTAATTCAGGTGTTTCATTGCAAGCATAACCAAACATTATACCTTGATCGCCAGCACCTATATCTGAAGTTTCTGTAGCTGATGTAGCAGAATTTTCACTTCTACTTTCCAAAGCCTTATTTACACCACCTGCAATATCAACAGATTGTTCATCAATGCTTGTTAACACTGCACAAGTATCACAATCAAAACCGCCACCTGCTGAACCTACATATCCAATATCTCTTATTTTATTTCTCACAACTTGTGGAATATCAACATAGCAATTTGAAGTAATTTCACCACACACTAAAACCATACCAGTTGTAGCAGTAGTTTCAGCAGCAACTCTTGAATGATTGTCTTTTGTTAAAAACTCATCCAAAATAGCATCTGAAATCTGATCACAAACTTTGTCGGGGTGTCCTTCTGTTACTGATTCAGAAGTGAATAAAAATTTTTTTGATGTCATAATATTTCTCCTTAATTTATATTACTCCGGTAAGGTTTTTAATTCCGACCCGGTACACATTAGCAACATTCTAGTATGAATGAATTTTTTATGCAACAAAAAACGGGAATTTATTTAAATTCCCGTTACATTTGATACATATACTTTTTATTGTACAGAAGCAGATGACACAACTTTATCAATTAAGCCATACTCAACCGCTTCTGCAGCAGAAAGATAATGATCTCTTTCACAATCCTCTTTAACTTTTTCAAAAGATTGACCAGAGTTTTCTGCCATAATACCAATCAACATATCTTTCATTCTTAGGATTTCTTTGGCTTCCAATTCAATATCCGTTGCTTGACCTTTTGCACCACCTAAAGGTTGGTGAATCATAATTCTCGCGCTAGGAAGAGCCATCCTCTTTCCTTTTGCTCCGGCAGAAAGAAGGAATGCTCCCATTGAAGCAGCTTCACCAAGACAAATTGTCTGGACATCAGCTTTTATTAGATTCATTGTATCATATATTGCCATACCAGAAGTTATTACACCTCCTGGAGAATTTATATACAACATAATATCCTTTTCCGGGTTTTCACTATCCAATAGCAAAAGTTGTGCTACAACTGAGTTAGCGACATCATCATCTATCTCTGTACCCAAAAATATTATACGTTCTCGCAATAAACGCGAAAATATATCAAAAGACTTTTCGCCTCTTGATGAAGATTCTATAACTGTTGGTACATAACTCAATATCTTCTTATAATCTGTTGTCATAATCTCTTCCTCTATTGTATTATAACTTCTTATTAACTTAAAATCATAATACAATAAAGTTCGGATGGATGCAATAAACCAGACATACTAACTATGGATTATTTTTTTTATTATCTTTATATTCACCTTCTTTATTAATTGCATCCTCTGCAATATCACCACCAACTAGTCCAATTATCAAACCGGCACCCGCCAAGCAAGCTGCCGCCGGAGCTGCCACGAAAGATGCAACCAATACCGCCCCTGCACCTAGTGTTCCGCCTACAATACTACCAAATTTCCCTCTAAAATTTACATTTCTCTCAGGATTAGTGAATTGCTGTCTACCTTGATTTTTTGTTGCATTTCTTCTCACTACATAAACATTTGAATTAACAGGTATAACTCTCATAGCGCCTCCTTTTTTATTTTTTACCAAAAATTTCACCATCAGTGGACTCTAACGAATTTTTTGCCCTTTCTAAATATTCAAGTTTATAAATACAATTTTTATCTTTTAATGCGTCTTTCAAGTAGTAATTTTTAGAATTATTAATAACATTATCCAAATCCCTAAATGAAGCTTTTCTATCAACTAAGGATTGCGCAAATTCTTCCAAACCTCTTTGGTTTTGATTTATAAACATTTTACCCTCGGGTAGTGTTTCAATATGTGTCTTAAGCGCCTCAAGCATACATTCCTTATCTGGAGAAGTTACTTCTATAACATTTTTAAAACGACTTAAAACTGCCTCATCTAATCTGCCAATTTTAGGTGACATATTTGTAGAGCCAATAAGAATTACATTAGGAGCTCTTTCCCCTAAATCTTCAATATATGTCAAAAATACGGACCTTTCTTCCAGTTTAAAAGTACTGTGCGACCCTGAACCGTGAATTGCATAAGGCGATTGAGCAATAGCATCTATTTCATTAAAATTTACAACAAACTTTTTTTTAGGAGTAAGCTGAGCCGAAGATATGATCTTTTCAAAAATATCCTTCATGTTTTCCAAATGTTCGCCACAGTATTGTTTATTCAAATCAGAATACTTTATTTCCATGTAATCTGCATCTAATGTTTTTGCAAGAATCTTAGCAAAATAAGATTTTCCCGTCCCCGGCTCACCATACATTAACAACCTATTTGCAGAAACAGGCATGCCTGTCTTCCGTAAGATTTCTGGAGAAGCGTTGAAATAATCGACTTGATTTTGCAAAAAATCTTTTAATTTTTTATTGATACTCTTACATGTACCTAAGGTAGGAATTTCATCATTATGACTTAACGATTTAAATGAATACGATAAATCCATTACTTTATTACTCGACGTAAAAGTTCTTTTGGCAGCCATTTTAGGTATTAAAAGCAATGTTGCTAAAGTTCCTACAGAAATCAAACCCAAAGCCCTTAACAAACTTTGTTCTTCCTTTTTTTCTTGCTTAGATTCTGTTGACAAAGCTGACACACGATTGTCAGAAAGCGCCACAGATGAAGTATCTTTAAATGAAATTTTTTGTTGGCAACTGTTATTGTTGTAGTTTACAAAACTCTTTACAGAAACAATCTTCATTTATTGTCACCATTTTTAGTTTCAGAATTTGTATCATCACCTTCATTATTTAATCTATCCGCAATATAAGCCCCCGCAGCCATTCCTATACCAACCGGACCGGTTACTGGAGTCGAAAGAAGAGATGTTATTGCTATATTCTTCAGAAGTTTATTTTTAAACTTAAAAGGATTAGATCTAAAACTAACAACATCTGTATGAATATCTTTATAATCGGCATTCTTTCGAATTTTCTTTTTTGAAATATTCGTACTATTTGATAGACCACTGACACCACACACTCTCATAAAATTTATCTCCTATACAATATATTCCTCTTTTAGTTATAAATAGGAAAATCCGTTTTTATTTACAATTATTTACCTTTCAAAGCATTCTCTAAAGCTTTTTCTAAAACCCCTATTTTAGCTTCCAAGACCTTCACTCTGGAAGAATTTTCACTAGATGTAATCGACTCCTTTTCTAATTCTCTTGCATAAGAATTTATTTTTTTATTTTTTGAAAAAACAATTATATTCATTATAAATATACCAAACATAACTCCTAAGAAAAATTCACAAACTTTTGCGATATTTCCGTTTAAATAAATATAAGAATATACTGCACCACACACAGTTAAAAACATCAAGACTATTAGTACAAATTTTTTCATGCAAAACTCCTATATTTATTATAAATGATTTTACTATAAAACGCAATTTTATGATAGAATTATATTGTAGAAAATCCAACAGGAAGCCAAAATGGGTGATGAAGATAAACAATTTGATGCCACGCCCCAAAAGTTAGAAAGAGCAAGAAAAGAAGGGCAGGTTGTTAAATCCAAAGATGTGTCAGTTGCTCTGTCACTTTTGGTTATGTTTTCGTTCATAAATATGCTTGCTCCTATTATTTGGAAACTAATTGTAGGACTATTTAGTACACTGTATGAACAAATTCCTAACCAGCACCTCTCAGAAGTGGGATTACCATATATTCTTACTGTAACACTTATACCTACAGTTACAATTATTGGTTCTATACTGTTTGTCGCAGCTTTTGTTTCTATAATTGGAGATTTTATCCAAGTAGGGCCACTAGTTGCAACTGCACCTCTGGTTCCTAAGTTAGATAAACTCAATCCCACAAAATACTTCAAAAATTTATTTCAAGTAAAAACACTTTTTGAACTTGGTAAAAATATTTTAAAAGTTACAATTCTCGGACTCGTTGGATGGAGTGTTTATAAAGATCATCTGGAAAGCATTCTTATGCTAGCTGCTGTAGACAATAATTTTGCAGTTATGATTGAATTCGGAAAACTTGTAGTAGAATTCATATACAAAGCTTGTATAGCTTTTTTAATTATTGCTGCTGCTGACTATGGAGTTACGAAATGGAAATTTCTTAAAGACCAAAAAATGTCTTTTAAAGAAATAAAGGATGAATATAAAAACTCTGAAGGGGACCCTCATGTTAAAGCTGCTTTAAGACAAAGACGTATGCAAATGCTTCAACAGGGAGCTATGGATTCAGTTCCTGATGCAGATTTTGTAGTTAGAAATCCAACCCACGTAGCATGTGCACTAAAGTACGATGCTGAAACTATGCAATCCCCAACACTTACAGCAAAAGGAACAGAACTTATTGCGAAAAAAATTATTGATATCGCAATTCAACACAATGTTCCTGTAATTGATAATGCACCTGTTGCAAGAGCCTTATTTAGAATGGTAGATCTTAATCAACAAATTCCTCCGGAATTATACAAAGCTGTTGCTGAAATCTTATTATTTGTTTACGGTTTAAAAAATAAGAACCAACAAGGTTAAAAGATTGTTACATCTTGAAAAAAAATAAAAGTCAATGTAAGATAGAATAGGATTAGTTTAATAAGAAAAGATGGATAATAAAACTTTAATTAAACAATACATTGGTATTGTACAAAAGGTCGCAAGAGTTGAGCATAAACGTGTACCTAACCATATGATTGAATTTGAGGAATTGGTTAGTATAGGTGTTATTGCAGTACAAACTTTGATTAAAGGAAAAACAGAAGAACAACTTGCCAGATATAATGATGCATATATAGCAACAGCCGTTAAGTGGGCTATTCGTAACGAATTAAGACATCGTTATAAGTGGTACACACTCAAAC
>CALUVP010000055.1 GCA_944324215.1 Candidatus Gastranaerophilales bacterium
GAATTCCACTATCGCTTTGAAACAATTCATCCGTTCCAAGACGGCAACGGCAGAATAGGCCGCCTCATTGCCTTCAAGCAATGCCTCGAGCAAAACCTTATCCCGTTTTACATCGACGACGCCAACAAATGGCTGTATTACCGCGGACTTCGAGAGTGGACTAGCGACAGAAACTACCTCATCGAAACCTGCCGCTTCGGTCAAGATCAATATAAATCGTTGCTGAAATATTTTGGTGTGAAAAGTTGATATTCAAATAGCTTCTCTTGAATATGGATATGCAAGATATAAAAAAAATGTAAAAAAATGTTAAGTTTAGGAACATTTGATTTCTATATTAAGGCATGAATCAAAAAAGGAGAAGAAACATGAGAACTATTGTATTTTGTAAAACAACCGCAAAAGAAACACAAACTTTTTTTATAAAAGCAGGGGGTAAGGTGTATTTTCTTTTTAAGCAAAATTTTAAAAAAAGCAATAAGGATTTTTTCAGCAAAGGAGTGAGCATTGATTCTATAGGGGACTATTCTAACGCTCACAGCTATTCCGTAAAAAAAACATTGGACAAACTTCCCCAATATATACGATATATAGAAAAAGAATACAATATATCAATTTATAAAAGGACGAAAAACAAAACAAATAAACAGTATAAGCGCAAAAGTGAAATAAGCAGATGGGATAACTTATTCTGGGAAACAGCCTAATGAATAAATGCTGAAAATAGTTTTTTTCAACAAAACAAAAGATTAGAAATTAAGAGAATTTAGAAGGAGTAAACAAATGAAATACATATTTTTTGACGTTGAATGTGCTAGTTGTGAAAACGGAAGGGGTAGGTTATATAGTTTAGGGTATATGATTACTGACGAAAACTTCAATATTATTGAAAATGAAAAAGACATTTTAATAAATCCAAATATAGATAAATGGGATTGGTATGTTGTAAAAAAGATGATGGCATATCCCAAAAAAGAGGTTCAAAAATATCCAAAATTTGATGAACAATATAATAGAATTAAGTCGCTTTTAGAAGATGATTCTCTTGTGTTTGGTTACAATGTAAGCTGCGATGTAAGTTATGTTTTGGATGAATGTGAGAGATATAATTTAGAACCGATCAAAATCAACTATTTCGATGTGCAGAGATTGGAAATCAAAGCTTCGGGAAAAAGAAAAAGTTTGGGTAAGGCTTATGAGCTATGGTGTAAAAATGTTCCGACAATAGTGCACAGAAGCGACGCTGACGCAAGATTGACTTTTGAATTGGCAAAAGAGATATGTAAGAGCGAACAAAAAACGATACAAGAATTTATGGAAGAAGACGAGGCGTTATCCGGTCGGACAGGCGGATTCAAATATGGTTTCAATGATGAAGAATTGAGAACAAAGGCTGAAAGAGAAGCTACGAGGGAAGCTGATAAATTAAAACGGTATATTAAAAAACTAAAAAAAGGCTTCAGAAAGCTCGAGGAAGAAAAGACAGATTATTTAGTAAAGGGGAGTAAAAACAATTTTTTGTTTGCTAGGCATATCAGGAACGTAGTCCCCAAAACAATAAGGGCGCAAACACTTAAAGATAAAAAAGTGTCTTTAAGTAAAAATTATGAAACTTATCATTTCACAAATATGATGAATATAGTACAATTAATATGTGATTGTGGGGGCAAATATGTCAGAAAAGCAACCGAAGCTGATTTGTTTGTAAGGTATCACTTAATAAAAAACGGAGAAGAAGAACATTGTTCAAAATATGAATATGTTCAAAAAGAAATAGAAAGAGGAAAAAAGATTGAAGTTGTGGAGTTCGAGGAATTTTTAAAGATGTTGGGCACGACTGAAGAAGAGTTAAATGCGTTGTCGACAAAAAATTATGAATATTTATTGGATGGAAAATATAATTTTGAAAATCAGTATAAAGGAGAATAAATATGAAAATTGTATTCAGCAATCTTCCTATGAAGAAACAATTACACGCTTTCAAATATAAAGTTGAAGGCAATGTATCTATCGAATATGAAGGAGAAGTTGTTTTCCCGGTTAATTCTGTGCTTGCAAAAACAATGAAGAAAGGAGAGAAAATAAAAGTTGTTCTTCTTTCAAAAGTTGATATTGAAGGCAATAGCGCAATAAATGCCGGAAAGTTTCAAAAAGAGTTGAACGAGATTAACCGTGCAATAGGTGCGGATATTGAATATATTACAATAGCAACTCCGTTTGAGGAAACGCGAGACGTTCATGAAATTCTCCTTCGGGATATGATAGCAAAACTTGAAGAGAACGTTGAAATAATCGGAGATATCACATATGGCCCAAAACCGTTGCCGATTATTATGTTTTCAGTTATGAATTTTGCTGAGAAATTTTTCAAAGCTAAAATTAAAAACATTGTTTACGGTAAAGTTGATTTTGTGGACGACGGTACCGGTTTAGGTAGCACTAAACCTATTAATCCTGTGCTTTACGATCTGACGCCGCTTTATTATCTTAATAATGTGACAAATTCTATGGAATACAAAACATCGGAAGATGCGGTAAAAGCATTAAATACCTTGCTGGATTTATAAGAGGAAAACCATGTATACGAGGGAAGAATACGAAAACTTAATAAACAATTCCCCTCTCTTTGAAATTGACAAGGAAAGTTCTCCTATGCTCTATAAGACGGAAAGATACAATCTTTTAACACATCTTGCGGATTACTATAGATTTTTTATTTATCCGAATAAACCACTTGATTTTTACAGTATGACGCTTATTTTAACGGCAGATGAATGTATCAGATATTACAAAAGAGAAAGAGGTGAATTTTTACATTTATTTAACAGTGCGATGAAACGAGATTTATATATCGCCAAGGCTAAAGAGATAGTGGAAGAAGAAAGACATGGGATAAAGGTTTCAAAAGAGGATGACAAATTGATTCGAAAAGTCATTGCGTTTGCAAACAGTAAAGGCTTGGATATCTGCGATCC
>CALUVP010000056.1 GCA_944324215.1 Candidatus Gastranaerophilales bacterium
TACTATGTTTTAAGACAATATCAACAGGCTTTATTCCAGATGAAGATCAGGGAGTTTTGTTAGCGCAGATAACCCTTCCTGATGGAGCATCACTTTCAAGAACAGAAGAAGTCTCAAAGAGATTTACGGAACAAGTTCAGAAAATAGATGGTGTTGATAAAGAAAAATTAACTATATTTGGCGGTAACGGTGCTGTAAACCAGTCTACAGTTATTATTCAGTTAGATGATTATGCAGATAGAAATATTGGTGTATTTGATTGGATAAAAAGAAAGGTAACAGGGAAATCAACAGATTTATCTCACGTTTCAATTTTAAATCAAGTAAGGGCAATTGCATCTGGTATGAAAGAAGCTTCAATTGTGGCATTTTCACCACCGGCAATTAGCGGTATGAGTATGATGGGCGGATTTGAGTTCCAAATGCTTTCCAAAGGCGAATACACCCCTCAGGATTTAGAAACTTGGGCGGGTAAATTGATTGCCGCTGCAAATCAAGATCCTGATTTGTCGAGTGTTTACACATCTTTCCAAGCAAATGTTCCTCAGTATATTGTAGATATTGATTATGAAAAGGCTCTTGCACAGAATGTAGATTTACAGGAATTATATTCTACATTATCATCAATGCTTGGTACTTATTATGTAAATGATTTTAATAAATATGACAGAGTTTACAAAGTTCAATTACAGGCAGAAAGTAGATTTAGAGATAAAGCAACGGATTTGTCCGGAATATACGTAAAGAATAATAATGGTGTTATGGTTCCGGTTTTATCAATTGTGAAATTAAGACAAACTATAGGTACAGCATCAATTACAAGATATAACCAGTATAAGTCTGTACAAATTCAAGGTCAGCAGGCAGCAGGAAAGAGCTCCGGTGACGCGATGAATGCTATGGAAAAGGTTGCAAAGAGTGTTCTTCCTTCTGATATTTCTTTTGATTGGTCAGGAACTTCTGCACAAGAAAGAGAGGCCTCAGGACAAACAACTTTGATTGTAGGAATGGCATTGATCTTTGTATATCTATTCTTGGTTGCATTGTACGAGAGTTATACAATTCCGATTGCTGTACTTTTAATTTCTCCTATTGCTGCTCTGGGTGCATTATTATTCCAGTTGATGCTAAATCAATCATTTGATATTTATTCTCAAGTGGGTATGATTACTCTTGTTGGTTTGGCGGCAAAACAATCGATTTTGATTGTAGAGTTTGCCAAAGAAGAGCATGAGAAAAATGGTTTATCTGTAAAAGATGCAGCTGTAAAAGCAGCAAAATTAAGGTTTAGAGCTATTATGATGACAGAATTGGCGTTTATTATTGGTGTTTTACCGATGCTTTTTGCACACGGTGCCGGCGCTAATTCAAGAATATCAGTAGGTTCTACTGTGTTTGGCGGTATGATTGCTGCTGCTACTCTTGGTGCAGCTTTGACACCTGCGTTTTATGTAATCGTTCAGGAATTTGTTGATAAATTCCCGAAAAAAGAGATTACGGAAAAAGACTTGGAGATTTAGGATGAAAAAGATTTTAAATATACTGTTAATATGTTCTCTACTCTCGCTAACTTCGACTGCTGTTTTGGCAAAGTCTAAAAAAGAAAAAGAGAATGCTTCAGAAAAGATAGAGATTGTAAAACCTGAAAAGGAAAAAGTTAATAAAAAGCTCGAGTGGAAAAAATTTAAGAGTAATGAGAAGGCAAGACAGGATTCCTCAAAAGAAGCTAAGGATATGTATGAAACGAAGTTCCCTGCGATAACAAGCCAGATTGAATACACTGATATGAATGGTGAAGTTACTTTGAGTGATTGTATAAAATTAGCCATTACTCACCACCCGATAATAATGTCAGCTATTAGTAATGCAGAAATTTATAAAACCAGAATTGGCCAGGCTTGGTCAAATTACTTTCCGACAATAGGTGCAGGTGTTAGTTATTCAAGAAACGATATGTTAATGTCAACAATGCCTGCTAATATGTCAAGAATGATGGTTCAAAGATATAACATGTTCTATGTTCCGACATTATCAGCAAATATGCTTTTGTTTGATTTTGGTAAAACAAAGGCTAACGCTGATATGGCAAAAAGGAATTGGGAAGCTTCAAGATATGATGCTGAATCCAGTATAGAAACAGTTATTTATAATGTAAAAGTTGCATATTACAACATGGTTTTTGCAAAAATTCAGCAAGCTGTGTATGAAGAAACTGTTAAGGATTTTGAGCTTCAGTGGAAACAAGCAAAAGCTTATTATGAAATCGGAAAGAAAGCAAAAATTGATGTAACTACTGCAGAATATAACTTAGGTAATGCTAAGGTTAATTTAATTAGAGCAAAAAATACTGAAGAGCTTGCGGCAGTAGAACTCGCCAATGCTGTAGGTATTCCTGAACTCGAGGGTGTTATATTAAAGGATAAATTAAATAATAAAAAATACGATGTAAATTTCCCAGATTTAATAAAGACTGCAGAAGCTTCACGTCCTGCATTATTAGCTGCTAAGAAGGCTATGGATGCTGCAGAGATGAATGTAAGAAGTGCTAAAAGAGCTTTTACACCTGATTTGAGTGCTTTTGGAGGGTATGATCATGGTGGAAGGCAGATTAATAATGATTACGGATATCAATTTGGGGTTCAATTAAACTATACTGCAATGAATTTAATGCTTCTTAAAAAGCAGGTGGATGAGGCTAAAGCTACTTATAATAAAGCAGTTGCTGATTATGAACAGCAGAAACAGAATGTTTATTTGGAAGTAAAAAGCGCTTATATAAATCTTCTTAATTCTCACGATAGCTTGGATGTTGCAAAACTTGCTCTCCAACAAGCAAAAGAGAGACAATATCTGGCGTTTAGACGTTATCAAGTAGGTTTAGGTGACGCAATTGAGTTTAAGGATTCTGAAAATACATACTTGAATGCACAATTGGATTATTATAATAACCTGCTTAATTACAATATTAATGCGGCAGAATTGGAAAGAGTAATTGGTGCTCCTATAAAAGAATCTGATATCGATTTGTAAGCTATTTGTGATAGTATGAATTTATGGTAGATTTAGCACTAAGAAATTATGCGCATCTTGGAGATGCTGTTTGGGAAATTTTTGTTAGAGAATATGTTGTTTTCAAAACATCTAGTTCAAAAGAACTTCATAAAATGACAACAGATAGAGTAAATGCTTCTTTTCAAGCAGAATTGCTCTATATGATAGAAGATGAATTGACTGAGGAGGAAAAAGAATTAGCAAGAAGAGGACGTAATCTTCCAATTCCTGTCGGTAGAAAATCCATTCAACACGTTTATCGTCCTGCAACAGCTTTTGAAGTTCTGATTGGGCTTTGGTATTTAAATGATAAAGATAGATTAAAGTATTTTTATGAAAAATTTAAATCTACTGAATTTTTTAGTTAATTTATACCAAGCTCTTTATTTATTCTAGACTGATAGTCTATAAGAATTGGATTGTCAGGTTGTTCTTTGCTTAGTTCATTTAATTCTTTTTTTGCAAGCGCAAAATAACCTGTATCGTAAAGAATAATTGCTTTTAGTAAGTTTGCTTCAAAAAAGTCATCTTTTAGTTCTTCCAATGCTCTTTTGTAATGTTTCTCCGAATAATATAAATTGGCAAGTGCAAAGTGATAACTTTTGTTTTCAGGTTTTAATGCTATTGCGTGATTATAGTACTGTTTTGCAAAAGTGGTATCACCCTGTTTGAAGTATATGTTTGCAAGATTAAAATAATATTCATCATTTTGAGGGGAAAGTTTGATTGCTCTCATTACAAAATCTTTCGCAGCTTTAAAATTACCTTGATAACTCTCTACTGCACCGCAAAAATTTAATAATTCAGAATTCTCGTTGTTTTCGGATAATTTATTTAAAATCTTGATACATTCATCTTTTTGGTTTTGAGCATAGTATATTTGACCTAAAAGAAGTAATAATTCTTGATTTTCAGAATCGCTTTCCAAAGCTTTATTAAGAATATTTTCAGCTTTCTCAAATTCTTTTTTATTGTACAATCCTCTTGCCTGTTCTAAATAAATATTGCTATTAGGATTTTCTATATTATATTCAAAAATTTCGTCAAATTTTCCTTGTTTATTTAGTAATTGCAGTATTTGAACTAAATCTGAAGTTTTATGTGAAATACAATAAATATTTTTTGCAGTTTGTTCTGCTTCTGCCAGTGCATTTTTATTAATAAAAATTAGTTTTAATAATTTTAAAGCTTCAATATGTTTCGGATTTTTGTTTAATATCTGTTCTATATAACTCAATGCCTTTTCTTCATTTTGAATCTTATAATACAAATCTGCAATTTCTAACATAAGTTCTGCGCTGTTACTGTCTTCTTCAAGAGCTTTGTAAAAGACTTCAATAGCGTGTTTATAATGTCCTTTGTTTTTTAGCGCAAATCCTTCTTGTAATAAATTTTTAATCATGTTTTGTTAATTTTATGAGTCTTGAGACTGCATCCTTTTCTGTTTTGTTTTCTTCATCTTCTTCCGGTTTGTTTATTATTACTAGAACTTCATCTTCTCCGGACATTTTTAAATTATTTCTTGCAATAGCTTCTAAACCGGTAACATTTGAAAAGTTTTTGATATTGTCTTGCAATTGCTCATTTAAAGCTTTTGCAGCGTTTCTTGTTTTTGTAATCTGTACAATCTTAGCTTTGTAAGAAATAATTTTAGAAATATTAAGTACTGCACTGATTGTAATTTGAAATAAACACAAAAGGAGAATTACAGTCAAAAAAGAGTAATAAAAACCACTTGATGAAGAGGTTTTTTTTATTTTTTTTTCTTCTCGTTTCTTTTTATCTATATTGACAACTCTTTTAGGTCGTCTTTGCTCCTTAGTGTAATTTTTCATAAATTAATTATATAAAATTTTTAAACTGATTACAACTTAAAACCTGTAGTAAAACTAACAGCAGAACTTCTTCCACCATTAGCATAATAAGATTGCGCAACACCCAATTCAAATTTTAAAGATTCTGCATATTTTTTAAGAGCCGGACTATACACAAGCGTAATTTCATTTTTATTTTTTGGGGCATTTACGTAGTTTGTAAAACTGTCTTTTAATGTTAGCTTATCAGTTATGTGCCATTCCGGTGAAACGCATACCGTTCCGTATTGTGTACCAATATCTTGAGAAGCAGATTGCTTAAATTTGGTGTCAAGAGAAAAGTATTTTGGAGTGTCATATCTTAAAAAAATTCCTGTAGTAGATTCCATTTGAGATAAAGACAATTCTTCTCCCCAGAGTGTTCCGTATGTAAGTCCGTGAAAACTTTCGGACAATGTTCCGCTGAGGGGTAATATATCCTTTAAATTATTTCTAGTTACTGCCGCCCTTGAGAGGGCACTCCTGGGCGTGTTAGTATTTGATGTGATATTTAAAATCTTTACCGGTATTGTAACAGAGCGTTGTGGTATATTAACCTGTGGTTTTTCAATATCATCATCAAGATAAATTGTTTCGACAGGGTTGTCATCATATTCAACCTGCCCTTGAAGCTTGTATGTTTCGACTACCGGCTTTAAATTTTCTTCTGCTGAAAAAGCCGGTAAGAAATTTATACATAATACGAGTGCTATTACAAATACCAGTTTTTGCATAATCACATTGTAGTTTAAATAAACAATGTTTTCAATTGTTTTTTTGCCTGATTGGAGAATATTTTTTTGTCAAATTTTAATAATAAATAAAAGAGAGTTATAAAGAGGAGACGAAAATGAAAAAAAGTGTATTAGCATTGTTATTGGGGGTAATAATGGTATCAAATAGTGTTATTGCAGCAGAGAATATTGCAGTTGTTGATTTGCAGAAAATAGTAAGTAATTCAGCTCAGGTAAAGCAATTGAAACAAGAGCACGCTAAAAAAATGGAAGAGTTGAATAAAATTGTTGTAAATGCACGTGGGGAAATTTCAAATACGACGGATAGTGCAAAAATTTTACAACTTGAGGAAAAATATACTAACGAATTTAATTCAAAAAAAGCCGCTTTGGAGAAAGATTACAGTACAAGGCTTAGCGCAATAGAAAAGAATATCAAAGATGAAATCGCAAAGAAAGCACAGCAAGATAAGTATGATTATGTTTTTGCAAAGAGTGTTTTATTATACGGAGGAAAAGATATAACTAACGATATAAAAGTCAAGTGATTTGAAAAAGCTTAAATACTATACCCTTTCCTAAGAAAGGGTATAGAAATCGTCCTATTGTCCTTTTGTGGAATTTTGTATTATAATGTGGTATAATGAATTGTAGCTTATGGAGAACTGTAGTATGCAAAAGAAAATTTTAATTTCATTAGGATTGATAGCAGTAGTTGGTGTAATGAGTCAAGTTTGGGCAAATTCTACTATTTATACCGATGAATTAGGCAGATTGCATTTTTTGGGTAAAGATCCTGGAGCTAAAACTCTTCAGAAAATAGAAGATTATGATAATCCGAAACAACAAGATTTAACAAACGTAATGTATAAGAATGAACAACCAGAAGCACCAGAGTTAAATGAAACAACTGCAGTAGAAAGTCAGGAAACTCCGGTTTCGGATAAGACCAAAGTTCATACAAACAAATCAAAAGGTTCATATACTTTTAATAAAGGTGCTATGGACGCTTCAGATCCTTATACTTTTGGAAATACAAACCTTGATTCTCAAAAAAAAGATAATAATCAGTTAGAGGATTTAAGCAAGAAGCGTTTTTGGCAGATTTGGTAATAACAGAAAATAATCCCGGATCGTCTAGTGGCAGGACGAAAGATTCTGACTCTTTTAACGGTGGTTCGAATCCATCTCCGGGAGTTTTTTGTTGAGAAAAAGTTTTGAATAAGGATGAGAACCACCAGCCTGAAAGGGCTTTTGTGGTTCGAGCGCGAGCCGGCAGAGGGCGGAGTTAGATTGCAAGAAAAAATT
>CALUVP010000057.1 GCA_944324215.1 Candidatus Gastranaerophilales bacterium
TATACTCCTCAGGATTCATTTCAGGAGTTATATAACTCTTTAAAAGCCTATCAATTTCCTTATCTATCATATACTCTATATCACTTCTCAAATCTTTGCCTTCAAGAACTTTTCTTCTTTGTGCATATAATTTTTCTCTCTGAATATTCATTACATCATCATATTGAAGAACGTTTTTACGAATATCAAAATGGTAAGTTTCTACCTTCTTTTGAGCAGATTGAATTTGTCTTGAGATTAAAGAAGATTCTATTGCCATATCCTCTTCTACATTTAGCATATTCATCAAGCCTGTAATTTTATCTCCACCAAAAATTCTCATAAGATTATCTTCCAGAGAAAGGAAAAATCTTGTAGAACCCGGATCTCCCTGACGAGCAGCACGACCTCTCAATTGATTGTCAATTCTTCGAGATTCATGTCTTTCCGTACCTATTACATGCAAACCGCCTAATTCTACAACCTTTGCATGTTCCTGCTCTGTTATTACTCTGGCATTCTTTAGTGCGGATTCTTTCAATTCTTCATAATTCGGGCTTTCTGAAGTTATATTATGCTTTTCCAACTCTTCCTTAGCCAAGAACTCAGCGTTACCACCCAACAGAATGTCTGTACCACGACCTGCCATATTGGTTGCAATAGTTACAGCTCCAACTCTTCCTGCTTGGGCTATTATATATGCTTCTTTTTCGTGCTGTTTTGCATTTAAAACGTTGTGCTTTATGCCCTTTTTATTCAATAAGGAAGATATGTATTCAGATTTTTCTATACTTACAGTACCTACAAGAACCGGACGTCCCAACCTATGCTGCTCTATAATATCATTTACAACAGCGTTATACTTTGCTCTTTCGGTTTTATAAATTACATCAGGATAGTTTATTCTTATATCAGGCTTGTTTGTAGGAATTACTGTAACCTCTAAGTTATAAATTTTCCCGAACTCCGCTTCCTCAGTCATTGCAGTACCGGTCATGCCAGAAAGTTTCGGATATAATCTGAATAAATTTTGGAAGGTTATACTCGCTAACGTTTGAGTCTCGTCTTGAATTTCTACCCCTTCTTTTGCTTCTATTGCTTGGTGTAAACCGTCTGACCAACGTCTTCCCGGCATTAAACGTCCAGTAAACTCATCAACAATCATGATTTCACCGTCTTTTACAACATAATCAGTATCTTTTATGAACAATTCTTTTGCTTTTAAGGCATTTAACAAATCGTGCGCATATTGATTGTTTATATCAAATAAATCCTTACAACCGATAATCTCTTGAGCTCTATCAATACCATCTTCTGTTAGAATAACATTTTTATTTTTCTCGTCAACTTCATAATCTTTATCTTTTTCAAGCTGTGGAGCAACCTTTGCCATCAAAGTATAAGTGTCAGCAGACTTTTCAACACGTCCGCTTATTATAAGAGGAGTCCTCGCTTCATCTATTAAAATGCTGTCCACTTCATCGATAATTGCATAATTAAAAGGTCTCTGAACAAGCATATCTTTTGAAGACGCCATATTGTCTCTTAAGTAATCAAAACCAAATTCATTATTTGTACCATAAGTTATATCACAAGCATAGGCAGCCCTTTTTCTGTTAAATTCATCCGCATCATGTTGATTAGAAAGAATAACTCCGACACTTAAGCCCAAAAACTTATAAATCTGTCCCATCCACTCACTATCACGTTTTGCCAAGTAATCATTTACAGTGACTACGTGAACACCTTTACCAGTTAAAGCATTCAAATATGCAGCAAGAGTTGCAACAAGAGTTTTACCTTCACCAGTCCTCATTTCTGCAATATGCCCGTTATGAAGAAAATACGCGCCAATTAACTGCACATCAAAGTGACGCATGTTTAATACACGCTTGCCGGCTTCTCTAACGATCGCAAAAGCCTCGGGAAGAATTTTATCTAAAGCTTCTTTTTCCAGAAGTCTATCTGCTTTTTCATTATCAGATGTAGGGCGTTTTGCCAAAATTGCCTTAAATTCGTCTGTTTTTGCGCGTAACTCCTCGTCTGTAAGTTTTTCAAATTCAGGCTCTAAAGAATTTATATGGTCAATTATTCCTGAGATTTTTTTAACTTTCTTCTCATTTGCATCGCCTAAAAGCTTTAGTAAAAAATTTATCATGTTTATCCTCTCCAATTACGAACATAATATCATAAAAACATTATTTTTGTTGTTTATTCTATAATCCATTTTTTAGGATCAAACTTAAAATCATTGACTTTAATTTTTAATGACTTTAAGTAAGGTTCAAATTTCTTTAATAAAATCACTTTATACAAAGATAATTCCTGTGCAACTATGGGATTTTCGCAGGCAATTACCATAACATAGCCGGGCAGCATTGAATAAGGTTTTGACTTTCCTTTAAATTTCGTTGGTAAAATCTTATCCCAAAAGTTTATAAGATTTGTCCGCGTAATCGCTTTTTTAAGCTGCGGATTATCCATCATTGAACTTATTACCGAATCTACCCCTTCAAAATCTGTATAAAGAAATTTTTTCATTGTTTGTGTTATCATCTTTATTATGAATTGCAACTTAAATGATATCATAAAAATTTCTAATAAAATACTACTATTATCACACATGAACCCTGATGGTGACACATTAGGTTCAATGTGCGCGCTCTACAACATGATTTACAATCGCTTTAAAAAGAAAGTTGATATGAATGTAGTTTCTAATATTCCCTTCAACTACAAGTTTATACCTAATATAGACCAAGCACAAAGATATTTTGATAAATCACTTGTCTATGATTTGGTTATAACACTCGATGTTGCAGCGATTGATAGAGTTATGGATTCAAAAATTCTTTTTGATAAAGCAAAAAGCACTGTTAATATAGATCACCATAAAACTAATCCAAGATTTGGGAATTATCAAATAATCAACCCAAATGCCAGCTCCTGTGGAGAAGTTTTGTTTGATATATTCAAGAATGAAGGTTGGGAAATTGATACAGATTCCGCAATTTGTCTCTACACGGCAATTATGACAGATACTGGTAATTTTAGATTTGAAAATACTTCATCAAAAACACTAAGAGCTGCTGCTGATTTGGTTGATTTTGGAGCAAATCCTAATTATATTTACAAAATGTGTTATGAAACAAAGTCAAAAAATTTCGTTATGTTTCAAAACTATTGCATAAATAAGGCAACTTATTTAAATGATAACAAAATTGCCTACACCACTGTTTACAAAAAAGATTTAGAAAAGTTTTCGGCAGGGGACGATTATACAGACGGACTCGCAGAAACCTTGAGAGCTATAGACACTACAGAAGTTTCTTTTGTAGCAAAGGAAGTTGATACTAAACTAACTAAAATATCTATGCGTAGCAAAGGGGTTGATGTCGCAAATATTTGTTCAAAATTTGGCGGCGGCGGACATACTTTTGCTGCCGGATGCACGATTAAGGCAAATGTAGAAGATGCGATTGAAAAATTGCTGAAAGAAATAAAGCTGTGAAGTATAAATTTAAGACACTCAGAAATATTATTAAATCGGTTATTGAGCATGACTATTTCGGTATGGCATCGGAAATGGGATTTATGCTTTGTATAGGAATTTGTCCTTTTATACTCTTTTTGACGGCTCTTTTCGGATACATCGGCAAACAATACTTTATGCAACCTATTTTTATATTCATGCAAAGTATTATGCCTAATGACGTACTTAATGTTGTTAATACTGTTTTAAATGAAGTATTTTTCTTCAAGAAGGGTGGATTAGTAGCTGTATTAGGGTTTTGTATAACATTATTCTTATCTACTAATACGGTGGCTATTGTTGCAAAAGGCTTAAACAGAGCTTACAAAGTCAAAGAAACCAGAAATTTCTTCTACTCCAGACTTCTTGCCTTGATTATGGTTTTTGTAAATACTTGTGTTTTATTTCTCAGTATAACTCTGATTGTATTCGGAAAAGTCATTATGAAATTTTTGGTTTCATATATCGGAATGACTCAACATTTTGCTAATATAATGCTTTTTGTACGTTGGCCTATCGCATTTTTAACATTATTTATAATGGCATATTTGAGTTATTACATATTACCTGATCTTAGCGGGGATGAAAAACTCAGAAGACACAGTGCTCTTCCGGGATCTTTTTTCTTCTGCATATCTTGGCTGCTCGGTTCTTGGCTATTTTCGGTTTACATCAATAATCTGCATACATACAACTTTGTTTACGGAACAATTGCTGGCTTTGCCGTTATGATGATGTGGCTTTATTATACTTCTATTTTAATACTCATCGGTGGTGAAATTAATTCACAACTTTATAATAAGTTAGAAAGAAAAAAAGATATCACAATTAGAAGATCCAGGATGAAACAAAATGATAACCAGGTATAGAGAATATTTAGAATTTCTCGACAAGAAGCTTGCTAAAATGTTTGAGGCTCAAAAGCCTTTTATAAAATGCAAAGAAGGATGTGCATATTGCTGCAAAGAAGGAGAATATCCGCTTTCAGAATTGGAATATGTGTATATAATGCTTACTTATAATGAGCTTGAAGCTGATTTAAGAGATAAAGTAACTGAAAATATCATCACTTTGTTAAAAAAATCCAGAGAAAAAATGTACGAATGCCCGTTTTTAGTAAATAACAGGTGTACTGTTTACAAGGCGAGAGGGGTAATTTGCAGAACATTCGGATTAATTTCCTACGATGATAAGGACAAAAAAAGAATTCCATTCTGTGTGAATTTAGATTTAAACTATGCAAATGTTTATGACAAAGAAAAGCACATAATAGCATCTAAAGCTCCTGATGGTACAGAACCTGCTGCATATAATATAACAAGAAAGGTTCTAATAACACCTAAGGTAGAAAAACAGTTCAATATATTTTTCGGGGATGATAAACCTCTTGTAGAATGGCTGGCTGAAGAAGATTTTCTCAGTTAATATTGTTACAAAAGCTCTTGATTATTGTATTTGTTTGTGGTTATTTATAATTGGATAAGTTGTATCCTCTTAAGCTTATCCAAACTAAGAATAGCGGCTTGATTCTTAGGTGTTAGAAGAGGAGATGCAATTGTCAAGTTTGCTTCTCCCAAGGTAAAAGAAGGAATTAGAAGAAATGTTAAAAATCAGATTAAAAAGATTAGGTGCAAAGAAAGCTCCAACTTACAGAATAATCGTTATCAACTCTACTACAAAGAGAGAAGGCAGACCGGTTGAGGAATTAGGACATTATAACCCTAAGACTAAAGAAATGAAACTTAATAAAGAAAGTGCTTTAGCTTGGATTTCTAAAGGTGCTCAACCTACTGATACCGTTAAATATTTAATTACAAATTGTAATGATGACGGAACTTTAAATTACAAAAAGTCTGAAGTTGTTAAATTATCTAAGAAAGCACAAGCTAAAAAAGCTGCTGAAGAAGAAGCTAAAAGAGCTGCGGAAGAAGCTGCTAAGGCTGAAGCTGAAGCTGAAAATACTGAAGCTACTGCTGAATAATAGAACAAGAGTTATATATACAAAAGAACTGCAAATTTTTTGTAGTTCTTTTTTTTGTTAAATACAGCCTTTATAAAAATCTTTTATAAAATCTCTTGCTTGTTTTTTTGTCACAATATCCCCGTTTAGTTGAGCTTCATAAAGAGCATTAACAACTTTTCCCAATACAGGCGAAGGCTTTATGTTTAACAATTTCATAATCTCATTTCCATCTAAAAGTTTTGGTAACGGCTCAAGTGTTTCACGTTTTTCCAGATAAAAATTTAAAAGAGTATTTAGTCCGCTTAAATTAGCATTAACCATCTCATCTGTTACCTCTACCCCTCTTGCTGATAGTCTATCGGCACATGCAAGAATTATATTATCGATTACATTGTCCCCCATTTTTCTGATGTAGCGCATTTTCACCTTTTCATTAAAATCTGGAGATAATATCACATTTGAGGGATAAATATGGTATTTTATCATAGATGTTATATATTCAATTTGTTTTTTTGAAAATTTTAATTCTCTAAGAAGCGGAACAGCCATCTTGGAACCGACATCATCATGTTTTATAAAACGATGCCTTCCTGTAGGCTCAATAGTCCAAGTCGAAAATTTCCCGATATCGTGAAGAAATCCAGAAATCTTTAGATGATTTATTCTGGGAAATCCGCCAAAATCTGTCTTATCCAAATGTTCTCTGACTTCTTTTGGTACATTTGAATAACCGATTTCAATTTGTCTTACAGTTTCAACAACATGGTGGAACAAATCCAAATGATGATGAGTGTTTGGCGGAACTTTTTTCATATCTTTTATACAAGGAAATATAAGTTCTAACAATCCAAATTCATCCATCTTTAAAAGAGCTGATGATGCGTATTCTCCTCCAAAAAGCTTCATTATTTCGTAATGAATTCTCTCTTTTGCAGGTTTCATCGCAAGCGGCAAGTATTTTCTTATAGCGTTTTCAAGCTCTGAAGTCATTTCAAAACCTGTTGTAGCTAAAAATCTGAATGCTCTTAGAATTCTTAAAGGATCCTCTTCAAAATTTTTGTCATCAATATGGCGCAAAACCTTATTTTCAATATCACTTACGCCGCCAGTTACATCAACAATGTTATCATTTTTTAAATCATAAGCAATTGCGTTTATCGTAAAATCTCGCCTCTTCAAGTCTTCTTCAATAGTTTCGCCCTGTAGTTCAGATATATCAAAAAAATTAACTTTATCTGCCAAAACCACACGATAAATTTTATTAACCTCATCCAATACGATAAAAGTTCCGTCATACTCTTCTGCAATTTTCTTTGCAAATATTTCAGCATTCTTTATCGAAATGTCTCTATCAGTAGTTTTTTTGCCAAGCAACAAATCCCTTATTGCTCCACCTACCAGATATCCTTCATGGATGTTTGCCAGTACAACATCATCCCTGATATTCATAAATTATATCTCCTAAGGCTGTAATAACTGCCGTATCCGCTTTTAATATTAATTCTCCCAAACTGATAAGAGGTAAATTTTTATCCCTAAAATACTGAAATTCTCTTTCTGAAAAACCACCCTCAGGACCTATTATTACAAGTATTTTTTCAGATTTTTTAACAGGATTTTCTCTCAAATACTGCTTTAAACTCTTCTCTGAAGAGCGTTCTGCAAAAACTATAATTCTATCAAAGGGGGAAGTATTTGGGTTAAAAAGTTCTTCAAATGTAGTAACAGGATAACACGTAGGAATTTTTGCCCTTTCGCACTGTTTTGAAGCTTCATACATAACCTTTTGCCACTTTTCCCGTTTATCAACCTTAAGCGCACAATTATCCGTGAATACCGGATAAACTCCTCTTACTCCAAGCTCAGTAGCTTTTTCCATTACAGTTAGCTGCGCATCACTTCTCAGAGGGCTTTGAGCCAAATATAAATCAAATTCTAAATCCCTTTTTGATGGGTAATATTTGATAATTTCACATTTTATTTCTTTTGAATTAATCTCTCTAATTATTGTTTCGTACTGGATTTGTTTGTTATCAATAAGAAGAAGTTTCTCCCCGCACCTAGCTCTCAAAGAGCGCGCTATATGCCTATAATTTTCTGTATCCCTGATTATAATCTCATTATCAGATACTTCATTTTCATTATTTTCTCCTATAAAGAAGTGCGGCATGATATTTCGTTATACTCCTTTTTAAATTTTATAAGCAATGTTGTTAACATTATTGTACACAAAACAATAGCAGAAACACAAAGACTATACCAAAAACCGAGTAAATTAAAGTTATACTTTAACCCCAGCAAACACCCCAAAGGTATAGATATCAACCAATAAGAAATAAAATTTGCTATCATAACAACATTTGTTTGTTTAATTCCCCTAAACACACCTGCAAGAGCAACCTGAAGTCCGTCAAACACTTGGAAAGCACACAACATATAAACAACAGGAATACAAACTTTTACGAGCTCCTCATCAGTCGTAAACAGACTTAGCAGAAAATCAGGGAATATACCGACAATAATAGCTGAACAAGCCATAAAAATTACGCACATTGCAACACCTGTAAATGCGTATGTTTTCAGGGATTTAAAGTACCTTGCCCCATTTGCGAACCCAACTTTAACTGCCGTAGCGTTTGAAATTGCAAGCGGTACCATAAACGAAACACTTGTTAAAGTGCATACAATATTTTGAGCCGCAGCATAAATTCCAGAGATTCTACCTAAAATAACAGTAATTGCATTAAACCCGATAAATTCAATCATAACCGCTAGCGAAGCCGGAACACCAACCTTCAACATATCCTTATAAAAGTTTCTGTCCTTATGGTATTTGATATTAATTTTTTTATAACAATAAATTAAAAGTACAATACCCATAATGTATCTTGTAATTAAACTTGCAAGAGCAAGACCTGCCGTTCCCATCTCGGGTATAATTCCCCACCCGAAAGCCAGCAGAATATTCAAACCGACATTCACAAAAATACAAATCACAGTAAGAATATTTGGGAATACAACAATTTCAAAAGCTTGCAAGAATTCTTTTACAACACAATGAATATAAGCACCAAAGACAGAAAAAGCCGTAATCCAAAAATAATCCTTGATTAGAGGAACCAATTTTGCCTCAAAACCGAATTTATCAATTAGAGGAATAAATGCAGCTATAGCAATAGACATTATTACAGAAAGTATAGCCGCAAATTTTATAGAAGGATAAAAATATCTTTCAGCCTCCTTGCCCGCTCCTCGGTAATTAGATAAAACGGCAGAAGTACTGGTTAGAATCCCTATTCCAAATATCATAATACAGTTTATAATAGCGGTTGCAAGACTAACTGCTGCAAGCGTATCAGTTGAGTATCTTCCTGCAACAATAACGTCGCCAACACCGATTAGAATAAATCCTAAATTACCTAAAATAATAGGTCCTGCGATATTTGCAATATCTTTTATATAAAAATTTCTGACTAGCATAATAAGAATATTATAGTACAAAGATTACAAATCATATTCTATATTCTTCACTTTACCATAACATCCATCAATAAAAGAACTTATATCGTGATAATTTTCAATGTAAGTATGTCCTACAATATGCCGCTTTCCACTTTCACAAATTTTTGCAGGCTGGCTTATTCCAAATGCGGCTGATACCGAATTTCCGATACCATACATATAATTACCTGATTTATCGTACATCTCTTTCATTTCTTTTCTTTCCTTGGGTATCATTCCATCAGCTCTCCAGTATTTATCCTGTTCACATGTTCCAACCAAAATTTTCTTTCCTTTTGGAACATTTTTCTCTATGTACTCCCAAACACTCTCACCGGTATCAGAAAAAATCCAATGTCCTTCTTTGCTACTATCTGTAATTAGAGAAGAACCTGTTCCGTGACCAAATAAAATATAATCTACATTTTCGTAACTCTTAGGATCATTTAAAAGCCCCAATTCATCAGGAGCTATAGTCATACGATATGGAGAGGCTATCAGTACTTTTTTACCAGTAAGTTTTTCTACAAATTTTGAGAAATCTTCTATTGCTTCCATTTTCTTCGCTTCATCATAAAACTTGTTTTTTACGATTTTACCATCAACTTTTTTCTCTACATCCATCATAGAACGCCACTTAAAAATCTTACCTGAATTTTCTATAATCTCCGGTCTTAAATCTGGATGCATTTTTCTTACATAACCAGGCATTTTAATAGAAATCTCATCAATAATTTGATAATATTCTTCCTTAGTTGCATATTTTGAAGAATCTTTCAAAAATTTAGAAAAATTTACTAGAGAAATTAAACAATCATCAGCATTTTCATTTTTATTAATTATTTTTTGTGGCGCAGGTCTTGCAGGAAAAGTTAAACCACCTAATTTTACTGCAGGCTTTGGAACGCAAATTTCCTTCCTATGATTGTAATATTCTATAAAAGAAGATTTTGGATTTTGTGAAATCGGTACATAAGACTCACCATTTAATTTAAACCCCTCTAAATAACTTTTAAATTCACTTAGTGCTGTTCTATTTTTTATATTCAAAGAATCAATATTTGGCGCAACTACATACCTGAGCTCTCTATTGTTCTGAGGTTTACTCCATTTTTTCACCCCTAGACCGATTTCAAGTGCGGCATTGTAAATTTTCCCTATTCTTACCATAATTAATATCCCTATATTTAAATTAAGTAATATTTGAATTACAAATTGATATATTATTACAAAAAATTTACAAAATATTTTGACATTGGGTATAAATTATCATACTATGAAGAAAACCGAATACGAGGAAACAACGGTGAAATTCCGTGACTGTGCCGCAGCTGTAAAAGTCAGAATGCTCAAAGAGCTTTCGTCCCCTCCCTTCATAGGGGGAGGGTTAGGGTGGGGGCTAATCTTAAAACAATACTGCGAGTCACAGTTTTGTAAGTAGCTTTCTTTTACTGCGGCAAAATATAGCAGAAAAGGAAGTTTTTTAATTTGGCAGGAATATCAGCAGGAGCAGGAAAAGTTAATGCAGGGACATGTCCACACGGTATGTCACCCTCAGCTTGTCCTATTTGTTCGGGAATGGGAGGCGGTAGCAGCTCCAGAATGGGAGAAAGACCTCAAAAAGCCGGAGAATGGAGTTACCACCAATGCGCAATGATAGGCGCAATGATGAAAGCGAGAGAACAAAGGCTTGAAACTCACGAAAAAAATCTTCTCAATCACGCACAACAACTATTAGCTTTTCAACAAAATTTAGATAAAATGGCTCAAAAAATGCTTGAATTTACCAATAAAATTTCTTCAAGCTTTATTTTTAAGCCTGTTGCTTATACAATTAATACTATCGTCGGTGGGATAAAATTTATCTCAAAAAGTGTAAACACTATCCTTAATTTTGTATCCAATA
>CALUVP010000058.1 GCA_944324215.1 Candidatus Gastranaerophilales bacterium
GGCAAGAGATATTATAAATGTTCAATATCCGACATTAGATCATACAGAATCTGTCGCAAATATCGGTATTACAAAAACAACTGTTACTCAAGCAAATGGTATTACTATAGCAGACGCTTTTTCTAACAAGAATAATTCTTTATTTATTGTTATTGATAATACTAATACAAGTTCACTTTTAACAGTAAAATCCGGCGATGCTTATCCTAATTCAATGCTTGGAGATATCGTAATTGAACTTCCTGCAGGAGTTTCTGCAATTCAACTTCAAGACTTATCGAGATTTGAAAAAGCTGACGGTTCAATTGATTTGGATTTCGCAAGCGGATTTACAGGAACGATATTTGCGATTGCTAAATGGGCTGGTGTTAGAGAAGTTTAAAAATACTTATTTTCAGACGGGAGACGGTTGTCTCCTGTCTTTTTTAAGAAAGGTTTTTATGTATAAAATTAAATTTTTACCGACAGGACATGTTTTTATTCTGCCGGAAATTGAGGCTAAAAAACTTAAGGAAAATAGTCCTGGTGAATACCAAATTCTTGAAAAAAACGGGAAAAAATTCAAAGATAAAATGAATAAATCAAAACCCGAAGATAGTAAAAGTATTTTATCAAAAATTCTTGAAGATTAGTCGGAGGAAACTTATGAAAACAACACAAGATTTTTTCGATGCTCTTGGTAAAAGAGAATCTGGCGGAAATTATAAAGCTTTTAATAAATACGGTTATGCAGGAAAGTACCAGATGGGTGAGGCTGCTCTTATCGATGCCGGTTATTACAAAAAAAGAGGAAACTACAATAACGATTGGTCAGGAATTTTTTTAGGACGTGATAATGTTTATTCCATAAATGATTTTTTAAATAATCCAAAAGCTCAGGAAAATGCTCAAATAGCTTATAAAAGGCGACAATGGCTTTATTTGAAAGCAGTTGGAGCGGATAAGTTTGTTGGAAAATTTATAAACGGATATACAATTACTCAATCAGGGTTGCTTGCAGGAGCGCACTTGAAAGGTGCAGGAGGTGTGATTGAATATCTAAAATCCGGCGGAAAAAACAATCCTAAAGATGCTTTTGGAACTTCGGTTGAAAGTTATATTAAAAATTTTGGAGGATATGATGTATCCTCAATTTGCACATAAAAGGAGTTTTTATGACATTAACATTGTTGGATTTGTATAATACAGCGGCAACCCAAGAGTGGTCGATGTATGATAATGACGCAGAAAACAAAGATGAATTTGAAAAGTCTTTGGTTTTGTCTATAAATAAAGCTGTCACAGAAATATTATATTCTTATCCGTTCAGTTTTAGAGAGCGGACTCAAATTTTTATAACGGTTCCGAATATTGATACCTATGATATTCCAAGTGGAATTATAAAAAGAGATGAAAGAGGAGATTATTGTATAAGAATTAATTCAAAGTCTTTAAAAATGCTTAAGAATAAGCCATCTTTAAATAAGTATGGAACTCCAGAAAATTTTTACATTCAGGGAGAAAAGATAATCTTATATCCTATTCCAATAGCTCAAGCTTTCATAAAAATCGATTATGTAACACTTGCTATTGGAGAAAATCAAGACGGAGATGAGATTTTTAAGTTAGAAAATGATACTGATACAATAACTGTTCCCGCTCATTTAGAGGAATTGTTAAAAAACGCAATTATATCCAGGACAATGCTTAATTCTATTGCGTCTGAGAGTGATGAAAATTATTCTGCTTATAAAAAACAATCTGAAACGGCTTATAGATTATTAATAAAATACTCAAAGGGGGTGGGGCTTGATAAAGCTGTTAAGTTTTAGCAAATAAAACAAAAAAAACTCCCATCGAAAATGGGAGAAAATCTTTTTTAGTAAGATGTAAGATTATATAAGAGAGTTGTGTTATTATGCTATGAAATTTTTACCAAATCTGTTAGCACCGTAGAAGAAAGATTCTTGCATAACTTGTTGAAGGTTTCTTTTTCTAACGATTTTGTTCCCGATTTTTGTGTTAGCGATATCGTTAACAGATTTTTGATAACAAGAGCTAACAAGAGAAGTGATGTATTTAGAGATAGGAGTTTCAACAACCTCTTCAGAAGTTTTGTTATCAGCATTTTCAAATTCGTTAAAGAAGTTGTCTAAAGATTTAATTTCTTCATTTGAAACAGTTTGTGTAGTGAATAACATCTTTCGTCCTCTCTTAAATATTTCTTATGTATATATAAAGTATTTAAAACTAAAAAAATTGCTTTTTTTAGTGCGTTTTGTTAAGAAATGTAAAATTGAATTTCGGATTTTAAAGAATTTGAAATATTTTTTAATATTTTCAAAAAAATCAAGTAATTCATATACAAGTTTTTTACAGAAAGGATTACATTATGCAGGTAGCATCATTAATATGTAATAATTTTTCTGGAATTAATCGTAGCAGTTCTGTCTTTTCGGCATCCAAAATTACTGCTTCGGATATGCAAAATGTAGAATTATTCGCGACAGAAGTTAATTCAGGTGTAGGTATAAGAACTTCCAAGGGAAATGTTAGTGTCTGTGATTTAATTCCTGAAAAAGAAACAGTAATAAATATTTATGAAAGTGTGCAAAAAAGTAATACGTACTTTTTTGTTCATACAGAAAGCCCTGAAGAAGGTAAAATTTATTTATTTTCTCCAACGTCAGGTAGTTTGGTTGAAAAAGTCAATGGATTGAGTGTTACTTCAAAATCTTGTGGAACGGATGTTACACAAGGTTGGTCTGATTTATGGGTTTTTTCTAATGGCGAGGAAATGCTAAGTATTGAAGTGGATAACTACAATGAAGAGGGTGAATTAGAAGAAGTTGTTATGATGGAGGTAAAAGACGCTGATGAAAGAGAAGTTAAAGGACTTGGGCTTGTTGTTTTTGCGGGTAGGTTGTGGGTTTTTAACGGACAGGTTCTGTGGTACTCAGTTCAAGAAAATATTTACGATTTTTCAACGTCTGATGCAGAAATAGTAACATCTGCAGGGTATATAGAATTTGTTAAAAATATAACGGCTATTTATCCATATTTAGGTACTCTTGCTGTTTTTCATTCAAATTCTTCCTGCTTGATTTCAAAAGAAGAGGATTATGGTTTTTCTAAGACAATGGAATTCCCAGGAGGTTGCGCTTCATATAATTCATTAGCTTTTCACGGGACAGAATTGTATTTTTACGATAATACGAAAAAAGGAATATTTTCATTTAAGCAAGTTATTAATGGTGATAGAACTTTAGGTGAAAATATTGCAATAGATATTCAGGAAGAATTATTCAATATTCCATTAGGAAAAGTTAATCAGATAAGGACATTATCAATTTTAACTTCTGACAGAAATGAAGTTTGGATGCTTTTACCGGAAGATGAAGAAAAATATTCTACAATAATGATTTATGATTATTTGAGGGAAACTTGGGTTAAGAGAAAATCACAAAAAATTAATTGTTTTGCAAATATTGGCGGAGTATTGTATTCTGCAGGTAAAAAGATATACGAAGAATACAGTTCTAACACCTTTGATGGAGAATTTATTGAAGCTTTTTACAAGTGTACACCTTTAAATTTGGGTGTAGAAAATTCTGTAAAAATTTTGTCTTATCCTCCAAAAGTGACACTTGATATGTATTATAACAATAGTTTTTATGTAGAGTATACAAAAAATTATGATAATATGTCGTCAAAAACTCGTTATATCAAAGCAAAGGGTTTAAAAAATTCCTTATATTTTGATATTGGTCATTGGGATTCTGCATATTTTCCCGTAAAAGATATAAACGCTATAAAATGGCTTCCTGCGTCATATTTTAGAACTTTGCAAATGTCATTTTTTACAAAGTCAGAAGGAGATGATTTTTGTATAAAAAATATAGAATTTGGGAAAATCAAGGTTAAAACAGTTTAATACGAAAGGACTAAATATGGGAAAACAATCGAATAAAACCAGTACGGTTTATGGAAATACTACAACAAGTAATCCGTATGCAACAGCAACTACAACTAATGGTGGCACTACTGCTGCATTCCAGCCCGGAACGGCATTGGATTCCGTATATAATTTTGTGAATAAAAATATGGGATCACTTTTGGATGAGTATTTGAATCCAAGTTTGAACTCTACAACAAATCAAGCAAAATTGAATGCTTATACTAGCGCTCTAAGTACAGAAAGTCTAAAAAATTTGGAAAATAATATAATAAATCCGCTTTCTGAAAGAAATATGGTTCGCTCTTCTCAAGCAACAGATTTATATAAAAATTTATCGGAATCTAATACAAATGCACTTTCTTCATATATTAATGAATTGTTATCAGGATCTCAAGAAAATTCGGCGGCAATGATAAATAACCTATTATCAGCTTATATGCAAGGTTATAATGTAATTTCTGATATGCAAAGTCAATCGCTTCAAACAAGCGCAGGAAATGCTACAACAACAACCAAAGGTTCAGGCAGTTTGTTATCTACCGGAACTGATACTGCAAATAGTGTTGCAGATATTTTATCAAAAGTATTTACCTTATTTTCAAGTGTAAATAAATAGGGGGATTTATGGGTAAAGATTTAATTTATAAGTATACCCCACTATTTTTAATGTGTATAGCAATTATATTTCAATATAATCTTTTTGTTACACCACAGGTTCTTGAACAAACACATAGAGAAATTTTGTCAGAGGTTGCTCAAGTTTATATAACAAAATCAGAGTTCGGAAATATGAAAGAGCAAATTGGGGATATTAATCAAAAATTGGATAAAATATATGACACATTAATAAATGAAAGGAGTTCAGATGGCTTTAACAGAAATTGAATATGGTGCTCTGGCTTCGTCAGAAGTTATGAACAATAATTTTCAATATTTAGATAATAGGATAAGTTCTGTTGCAGAAAATTTAGTTTCTGCAAATGCCGGAACAAGTTCTAATATAGCGAGTATAAACAGCACAATTTCTTCTATGAGTGAGGAAATAAATTCTAATTTGGAGGATATAAATTCTGAAATAGAAGATATTACATCAAATTTGTGCGAGGCAGGTTTGTTGTATGTTGAAACATATCAGAATGGAGCTTCATGGTATAAAGAATATTTCTCTGATTCTGAAAAGAATACCAGAGTTTGGTTAGAACAAGGCGGGGTATGTTATTCAAATGGTAGTGTAACATATTTAAAGGCATTTTCAGACTTAAATTATACTCTTGTTCTGGGTACTCATTGTGTTAACTATGAGGGAGGTGGAATTTCCGGCAAGTCAACAACACAATTTTCTCATCATAACGGTAAAGGCTGGGGATATGATGTAGAGTGGTATGCGTGTGGTAAATAAAAGGAGGTTTTATGGCTTTTAAAGTTGATAATAATGGCAACATAACTCTTGTTCAAGGAGACAGTGGTTCTTTAATTATAAATGGAATTAATGTAGATAAAAACTATACCATTTATCTTGCAATACAAGATAAAAATAGGAATCCTGTTGGTGAAGAATTATACGTAAATACCAATAAGCAATCAAGTGTTGTGTTTGAACTTACAGGAGATTATACAGATTTACTTAAAGTTCCAAAAAACCAAACTAGTGAAATCTATTATTATGGGATAAAACAATGTTCAGATGATGGGTTAGAAAATACTTATCTTATAGGGAGCGATGAAATTGGATTTCTAAATACTATAACGGTATTTCCTAAGAAAGTTGAGGGTAATAAATGGTTGATGTAAGAAATCAAGATAATAGTATAAAGATTGAAGTGATTACATCCAAAGCTTCAAATAATTTATCAGTAGAAAATGATTCTACTGCGTATTATAGTTCTTTAGCTAAATCTTGGGCTAATAAATTGGATGATACTGTTGATGGGGCAGAATATTCATCTAAGTATTATGCCCTGTTATCAAAGGATTATTCAGAAATTTCTCAAGAAGCTAAAAATAATATATTAGAAAATGTAGGTTTTCAAATTGTGGTAGAAGATTTGACAGGAGAAAATTCTATAAAATTATGTGCAGAGAATATGAATTCAATCCAAAATGCAGCTTCAAATGCTCAAATTGCCTCTGAAAAAGCTGCACTGTCAACTACACAGGCTGAAATAGCTACTCAAAAAGCCCAAGAGGTATATGATATAATGGAAGGTTCTGCAAATGTTGATTTAGCAAATATTACTGATGAAGGTAAGTCTGTAATACAACAATATGGTGGAACTTGGGGTGCTATATCAGGAACTATAGAAAATCAAACAGACTTACAAACAGTTCTAGATAATAAAGTAAATTTAAATTTAGATAATTGTACAAAACCTTATGTAACAGAAACATATATAAATGGTAGTTCTTGGTATCGCCTTTGGTCAGACGGTTGGTGCGAACAAGGCGGATGGGCTTTGGCAACACAAGCAACAGTTGTATTAATGAAACCTTATAAAGATACAAATTACGGAGTTTGGATTACTGGTACAGGAGAGTTAGATGGATATGTATTCTTGTATTCAAAATCTGACGAGAGTTTTATTTGGAAGGACAAAACGGCTGGAGCTAGTATGGGTAATAGGGCTCCGATACAATGGAGAAGTGCAGGTTACATTAGTTAGTAGTAAAAAAGAAAGGTAATTAATATGGCTTATAAATTAGAGAAACCTTTTATGGAAGAAGAAAGATTAGATTTTATAGTTTTGCATAATCATCAAAATGGAAGAGTGATAGAAGAAACCGAAAAAGCTATTTATGCTTTGGAAGCTAATGAAAAAATGGGGGTGGATGGAACTCCTGTTATTAATCCTGATTATGAAAAAGAGCTAGAAGAAAAAGAAGCTCAAAGGATTGCGATGTTAAATTTAACTGCAGCTGATGTAGAGCGAGCAATTTATAAAGCAAAAGGAATAGACTTTGATGACATGATTGCTCAAATAGAAGTGTTACCTCTTGGAGAAGGGGAGATTCCACAAATAGATATAAAAGCTTTAAAAATAGAATTAAAAGCAAATAATTTTTATCGCGGAAACCCATATATAGAAGTAGTAGGAAAGATTCTGGGATTTACAAAAGAACAGTTAGATCAGTTTTTTGAGACAAATGATTATACGAAGTTAATTTAGTGGGAGCGAATATGATAGAGTGGTATAAGGATAAAAATTTGGGGATATTTTTTTCTTCAGCTCCTTGTGTAAAGATGCGCTATCCATTGCCTTCTATGACTACAATGGAGAAGAAGGCTATATCAAAATATCCCTTTGAGAATAAAAAGTTATTAAAGGTAAGGCTTTGTGATTACAAAAAGAAAAAAGAATATGAATTTTCGATAAGAGAAAATTATTGTTGGGACGGGGCTTCAATACCCCGTCTTTTTTGGCGTGATATTGGAGCTAAAACGGATCCGAAATTTTTGATTCCGTCTTTAATTCACGATGTTTTGTGTGAAAATCACGAATATATAGATAATGACAGATATTTTTCAAGTTGTGTATTCGACGCCTTATTAAAGGTAAGTAAAGTTAATCCTATAAAGCGTTATTTGATGAAAAATACAGTAGATTTTTATCAAAGATTTTGCGGTTGGAATAAGGATGATACTGAAAAAGAATAGCCGGAGAAAATTATGGTAAGGTATAAGTTATTAGATAAACAGAGAGAATTTATAGAAATTCCGCATTCAAATTCACTTGATGTTGCAATATACCAGGGTGGTTATGGAAGTGGAAAGACTTGGTGCGGATCGCTTTTAGGAATTTTACTTGCAAAGAAATATCCAGGCTCGCGCGGGCTTGTGGGTGCAAAGGAGTATGAGCTTGTAAGAAAAACTACTCTTGTTTCATATCTCGATCATTTGGAAAATTTAGGGTATGTAATGGATAAAGATTACATATACAATAAGGTCGATAAGATTATAAAATTTTCAAACGGCTCAGAGATTTTATTTTCAGCTCTGGAGGATCCGGAAAAATTCAAATCCCTAAATTTACACTGGGCAGAAGTTGAAGAAGCTTCTCAGATAACTGATTCTTCCTTTAAACAACTTCTTGGGCGTTTAAGAAATACATACCGTGGAAGAAATTGGGTTGATTTTCGCTATCGTCTTTTCGGGCATACAAATCCGCAGCCTGATAAAGGCTGGATTTGGCATCGCTTTGTTGAGCATCCGAAGGAAAATTATAGATTAATTATTGCTCCTACAACTAACAATATATATTTACCTCCTCATTTTATTAAGTCCATGAAAGAGAGCTTTGATGATGAGTATTATAGGATTAATGTTTTAGGTGAGTTTGGAGATTATTCTTCCGGGCTTGTTGTGAAAGGGTTTGGAGAAGAAAATAAATTAAAATTGAAATATAATCCAAATTTACCACTGCATTTAACCTGCGATTTTAACGTAGATCCGATGTGCTGGGCTGTTGCTCATAAAGATGATGAAAATGTTTATTTTATAGACGAAATTGTTATTGAAAATACTTCTACTCAACAATGTATTGAAGAATTTTTACGAAGGTATCCTAAACATAACTCTTCAATTGTAGTTAATGGTGATGCTTCAGGAGATAACAGAAGCACACAAAGTGAATATACTAATTATGCAATAATAAAAAATGCTTTAAAAAATTACGGATACGCAGATGTAAAATTTAGACTACGAGATTATAATCCGCCTATTTTGAATAGAATTTCCGCATTTAATGCAAGGGTAAGAAATTCTAAAGGAGAAAGACATCTTTTTATAGATCCGAGAAGGTGTAAGTGGATTCTTTATAACATTTATAATCTTTCGTTTAAAGAAGGTTCAAGTATAGTGGATGTTCCTACGCATAACCAGATAAAATCAAATAGGGATTTTAAGTTTTTAGAGCACCCTTTTGATGCGATAAGCTATTTAGTTGAATATTATTGGAGGATAAAATAGTTTTTGTAATATAATGATTATGTTGTATTATCTTTTTTTAGGGAAATTAGCTTTTGAAAATTTCTTCAGAACAAATGCAAATAGTAAATAGAAATATATTTAGAGAAGAATGTGATAAATATTTCAAAAATATAAAAACTCATTCTTTAAATTCTAATATATATCATTTTGGTCATTTGACAGATGAATACGTGAGAAATGGTATAACTGAATTTCATGTAAAAACTATTCTTGCTGGTGTAAAATCATTGTTAAAAAAAACGCCAAAAATAAAGAATATAAATTTAATAAACGTTATATATTCAACATTAATTAAGTTGATATCTTTTAAAGATTTAATTTCTAAGGATATAAAACCAGAGACTTATAGAATGCTGATAGAAGATAGTATCAATTTGTATAAAAAATATCCATTGAAAAAACAAAGTATTGATTATCGTCATATATTAGGAAGAATGATATCCTTAAAAAAAATGAATATTGCAATTAAGGGCAATAAGAATGGCTTACCCAAAAGTTTATCAGCAATTCAATGGTCAATTGAAGATCAGTTAGAGTTAGTGAATACATTAGAGCATATATTATCCCAGTATAAAAATATAAACAAAGGATTTGTCTATAAGAAATCAAAACTATATGTAAAAGATGAATTTAGCTATAATTCTACAAAGCAGAATTATTATGGCAATATAATAGAACTTTTAAGAATGCTGAGTAATGGTATAAAAAAAATGTTAATAAATTCGGAAAATAATAAAGAAGATATAAGTTATTATGAAGATCTTATTTATTATTATGCAAATAAAATTCCTTATAATGAAGATGCTAGAATGGCAAAATTTTATGATATAAAATCAGAACTTATGGCAATGAAAAAAAGGAAATAAGTATAGAGATTTTATAATAAAGGAATTGGGACCAGTCTGCTATAAAATTTATATTCATTATAACTTTCAGGAAGCCTGTTCCAATATCTGTAAATAGTTAAACCTTTTGCTTTTAGTTCTTTTACCAAATTGTCTGCTTCCTTGATATCAAAGGCAAGATAAGGATAACAAAATGGTATTGATGTTTTTGGGATATCAATATTCAATAAATTTGTTTGCTTGAGTTTGTTGTGATAGAAGTCGAAACATTTTCTTCTAAATAAATCAGGTTCAAAGTTAGAATTTTCATTACTCAAAAAAAGATATGCACCATCTTTTACATTTCTAAATTTCCTTTCTGAATTGAAACTTGCAAAACCACAAGGCTTAGCATAAAAAGCGTGTGCATTATCAACTATTAACTTAGGGTATATATTGACTAAATTTTCTACATTTTTATCGCAAATTCCAAAATAGTTGGGGTAAAGAATGAAACTATTTATCGGAAATTCTTGTGCTGGCATGAAGTTATCATCAATGTGATAAAATATAGGTTTGCAGTTTTCTGCAAAAATTGCATGTCTTATAACATCGCAAAGGTAATAAGGAATGTAGATTTCTTCTATTTTGATTCTATTGATAATGTATCTTAAAGCGTTTCTGGCATAATTGAATTTTTGCATAACAATATTATATAAAAAAAGGATAAAGAGATATCTCTTTATCCTTTTTTTGTATTGTAAAGATAACTATTTGTTTAATTGACTCATTACTTCATCAGCAAAGTTGTCATTTCTCTTTTCAAGACCTTCACCAAGAACGAATCTGTCAAATTTAACAATATTAAACTTGCCAGAAATTAATTGTTCTATAGTTTGATCAGGGTTCTTAACAAATGGTTGTTCGACTAGACATTTTTGAGCCATCAATTTGTTAACTCTGCCTTCAACAATTTTAGCTCTGATTTGTTCCGGTTTATTAGCCAAATCTTCTTTACCCATTTCGATTCTTGTTTCTTCTTCGATTACAGAAGCAGGAATGTCTTTTCTTGAAACGAATTCTGGAGCAGATGATGCGATGTGTAAGCAAATGTCTTTTGCAAGAGCTTCATCTTTAGCATCTGTTTGAAGTAAAACACCAATTTTACCATTGTGAATATATGTAGCGATATTTCCTTCATATCTTACAAATCTTCTAACAGTAATCTTTTCACCGATAGAAGCAATTTTTTCTTTAATAACGTCAGCAACAGGTTTTCCACATTTAGGGCAAGTTGTTGCAAGTAAAGTGTCAACATCAGCAGGATTAGATTCTGCAACTAGTTGAGCTAAACCGTTAGTTAACTCTATGAATTCTGCGTTTTTAGCAACGAAATCTGTTTCGCAGTTTACTTCAATCATAGCACCGCAAGAATCTGAAACGAAAGAACCGATTCTGCCTTCTGCTGCTATTCTACCCATTTTTTTATCAGCAGAAGCTATGCCTTTTTGACGTAAAACTTCCATTGCTTTTTCCATATCTCCGTCAACTTCAACAAGTGCTTTTTTAGCATCCATCATACCAGCACCGGTCTTATCACGAAGTTCCTTTACCATTGTAGCTGTAATATTCATTTTTAATTTCTCCTTCTTGGGGTGAAGGGGCTGAAATTAGCCCCTCACATAAAATTTGTAACACTAATCTAGAGTGTATTTTGATAAACTCTATACTGTAGCAGTTTCTTCTATTCCTGCATCAGCTGCTGTAATTGATTCAATTTTTCCTTTTGAATTAGCATTATTTTCTTTTAATTGTTTCCCTTCAAGAACTGCATCTGCTAATTTTGAAGTGATTAACTTGATAGAACGAATCGCATCATCGTTACCAGGGATGATGTAGTTAATTCCATCTGGATCTGCATTTGTATCAGCTAAACAAATTACAGGAATATTTAACTTGTTAGCTTCTTTAATAGCGATATCTTCTTTAGCCTGATCGATAACAAAGATTACATCAGGAAGACCTCTCATCTCTTTGATACCGCCCAAAGTCTTGCTTAATTTAGCAAGTTGTCTATTTAATTGAGCTTGTTCTTTTTTAGGTAATTTTTCAGCGTGGCCAGAAGAGATAAAGTCTTCTAATTCTCTAAGTTTGTTAACTCTTCCTCTGATTGTTTCAAAGTTAGTTAACATACCACCAAGCCATCTTCTGTTGATATAATAAGCGCCAGAACGATTTGCTTCTTCAGCAACAACTTCTGCAGCTTGCTTTTTTGTTCCTACAAAAAGTACATTTCTACCTTTTGCAGCATATTCTCTTACTACATCATAAGCAGCGTCAAGAAGTTCGGTAGTTTTTCTTAAATCAAGAATATAAATACCGTTTCTTGCACCATAAATATATGGTTTCATTTTTGGGTTCCAATGTTGAGTTTGGTGTCCGAAGTGAACGCCTGCTTCTAAAAGTTCAATAAGTGATGCTACTGACATCTTTTGTCTCCTTTTTTCTAACTTGTTTTACTACGGGCTATACTGCTCCATTGGGGTATATATCGGGTTGAAATTTAACAGCCATTTGCCCCAACTAGGGTTATACCTATCGACCAGTGTAACCAATTAGATTCTAGTATAAACATGCTTTTCTAGCAAGTTTTGGCAATAAATTTGTAAATAATGTAAATAAATTTTTTGCAGAAATTTTGCTTGAGAAATCAGGTTGTAAAAATTTTGACTTTATCTTGATTTATTACTGCGTTTATTCTGCTCTCTACAGGGTTTTGTCTATCAGTAAAAGAAATCAGATTATATGATGAATTTCTTTTAATAATTCTTCTTTAGGAATACATATTGGTGTTGCAATTGTATCATCAGAATCTTGACAAATAAAAAAATTTTCACCCAAGAGATTTTGTGTTTCTCCTATAATAGTAACTTCGTGACCACCACTAAATTTATTTTCTTTATTCAAAAAAACATATCCAACAAGTACATTTTCTTCGTCTGCAAGAGCCATTTTTATATCTTTCTGTTTTTTATCTATATTATTTTCTACGACAAATCCTTTTGGGTTAATTTTCATATAAATATTTGGTTCACTTTTTTCTTCCTTTAAGAGTTTTTTTAAATAACCGATTTCAAAATCCATAAGTCCGCCATCTGTACCACATTTACGAGTGTCGTCAAGTGAATTATATGTACCTCTTGAACCACAATTCATAAACATAGATTGTGTGAGAATATCAATGATAGAACGTTCGTGCGGATCTTTGTATTTAGTTTGTATTTGTGCAAGTAAATAAGAGTCTTTATCTGGTTTTAGTGTGATTTCAATTCCATCTTTTGTTTCTTTAAAAGGAGTTTTGAATTG